>JBKQJQ010000001.1:0-11469 GCA_052147875.1 Solirubrobacteraceae bacterium
TGTCGGTCTGCCCGACGGGCAGATGGGCAACAGCGAAGTGGGGCACCTGAACATTGGAGCGGGGCGTATCGTCCAGATGGACATTACGCGCATTGACGCGCTGATTGCGGCGGATGAGTTGAAAAAAGTGCCGGCGATTGCGCACGCTTTGAAGAAGGCGCAGGAGGGCGGGCGGCAACTGCATCTGTTCGGGCTGCTCAGCGATGGCTGCCACCGTATCGATGGCCCCGCTGGTCCGTGCCGCGTTCTCAATTGCCAGAATTAATTCCGCCGCGGCGCAAAGAGCATCGCGACGGTCGGGCATCAAAACGCCGCCGGCGTGTCCACCCGCGCCCTCGAGCAGAACCCGAAGACTTGCGGGCGCCGCGATTTTCGTGACGATGCCGAGAGGAATTTGCTGACGCTCGAGCAGCGGTCCTTGTTCGATATGCAATTCGATGAACGCTTTGTAGTGGCCACTTGGCAACTTAACTTGTTCGAGTTCGCCCTTGAACCCCGCCCCTTTGCGAACCTCTTCGAGAGATGCTCCGTTGTTGTCCCTGAGCTTGCTTGCTGCATCGACAGAAAGAGTACCGGAAAGTAGCCTGCTTCCGAGACATCCGATTCCGAAGCGTGTTGGTTCTTCCGCAGTAAAGATAAGCAATTCAATCGAGTGCCTGGGACGAAATCCGCTTTGCTGCAACGCCCGTATTGCTTCCAAGCCTCCCAGAACTCCGACGGCACCATCGTATTTTCCTGCGTTCGGAATGGCGTCGATGTGCGAGCCTGTGCCGACGGCTGGCGCGCCCGGCTCTGAACCTATCGAGGACCGGCGTCCACCCGCTGGCTACCAACGCCGTGCGGAGCCTCGACAGCGTGTAGCGGCGCTGGTGGTGGTAGATCTCATCGTGCGGCCCCCAGAGCCATCTATAGGCCGGGACCGTCACCAGCAGCCTCGCGCCGGGGGCCGCGACGCGATGCAGCTCGGTCAGCGCGACGCGGTCATCGGCCAGATGCTCGATCACGTCGGTCGCCAGGATGAGATCGAACGAGCCATCCTCGAACGGCATCCTCTCGATCGGCGCCTGCGTGACATCGTGGATCCCGCGTGCGGCGCAGAACTCGATCGCGTCGGACGAGATCTCGGCGCCCTGGATGGAGCCCAGCACGCCAAACTCGAGCAGGTTGCGGCCCGTGCCGCAGCCCGCGTCCAGTACCCGCAGCGGCGCGCGGACGCCGGCTCGCGCCAGCAGCGCCCAGATCACCGCTCGCCTGCCCCGGAACCACCAATGCTCGTCTTCGAGCTCGAACTGCTCACGGTAGGCCTGCTGCTCCAAGGCGCGCGATTGTAACCGTGGCCGCCGGCCGTGCCTGAGCGCCGGTTAGTCTCCGCACGAACTTGTCATCTACCTCGAGTGCACACGGCATGCAGCCGCTGCTCACGGGCGGAGCACGGCGCAGAGCGGGAGCGGGCATCGGGCTGGCGCGGACCGTCTGGCCGCTGGCGCTGTACGCCGGATTGTCGATCGTCCTGTTCGGGCTGCCGGTGATCGGCCACCTCGGCAGCCACATCGTCGCCGCCGACCAGATCGACTCGAGCGCCGTGATGTGGTTGTTGGCTTGGTGGCCCCACGCGTTGCTGCACGGACTGAACCCGTTCGTGACCCACCAGGCGTTCTACCCAGAGGGCTACAACCTCGAGTGGTCGACGTCGATGCCACTCGAGGGCATCCTGCTGGCGCCGGTCACGCTCGCGTTCTCCCCGGCGGTGACCTGGAACATCATCCAACTCGCGTCGCCGGCGCTAAGCGCCTGGACCGCCTATCTGCTCTGCCGTCATCTGACCGGCAGGACGTGGCCGTCGCTGATTGGCGGCTACATGTTCGGGTTCTCGTCGTACGTCATGTTCGAGCTGATCGGAGCGCCGAGCCTGGCGCTGGTCGCGCTGTTGCCGGTGTTCGCGTTGCTGGTCCTGAAGCTGCTCGAGCGCTCGATCAGCCGGCGCTCGTTCGTGATCGCGATGGGCGTCAGCCTCGCGGCCCAGTACCTGTCGTCGCAGGAGTTGCTGGCGACCAGCACGATGTTCGGGGCGTTCGCGCTGCTGGCTGCGTACCTGCTGATCGCGCGCCTGCGCTCGCAGATCACCGCCGCGCTGGAACCGCTGGCGCTCTCCTATCTCCTGGCGCTGGTGCTGATCAGCCCGTGGCTGTACTTCTTCCTGTTCGGCCATCACTACCCGCCGGTGGCGAACAAGTACCACGCCGACCTCGCGTCGTTCGTGCTGCCGCCGAAGCTGGTCGCGCTGCAGCTTCACTCGGGTCCGCCGTACATAGGTTCAAACGGGCAGGGCTACCTCGGGCTGCCGCTGATCGTGCTCGTGCTCGAGCTCGTCTGGCAGCGACGGCACAGCCGCGGTGTGCTGCTGGGCGCGCTGTGCGCGCTCGTGGCGGCGATCGCGTCGCTCGGCGGCACGCTGCTCGTGCGCGGCCATCAGACCTCGATCTGGCTGCCCTGGAACCTGCTCGCCCACCTGCCGGTGCTGCGCTACGCGATCCCGGCCCGCTTCGGCGTGTTCGTGATCCTGCCGCTCTCGCTGCTGGTCGCCGTCTCGCTCAGCGGCCACGAGCCAGAGATCGGGGCCGGCCGCCGGGCGCTGCGCTGGATGCTGGCGGTCGCGGCGCTGCTGACGATTTTTCCGGCTGTCGGCAGCTCGGACTGGAACACCGCGATCTCCGATCCGCCGTTCTTCGCCCAGGGCACGTACAGCCGGTACCTGACGCGCGACGACCACGTGCTGACGATCCCGGCCTGGGGTCCAAACGAGCGCTGGGTGGCCGACGCAGGCTTCCCGTTCGCGATTACGGCCGGCTACCTCGGCAACCCGCTGCCGGTCAGCTACACCCGCTATCCGATCTGGAACACGTTCCTGAGCGGCCGCCTGACGCCCGGTTACGCGGCCCAGCTGCGGCGCTTCATCGCCGCCAAGGATGTGACCGCGATCGTTGTCGCCGATCACACCCCGGGCCCATGGCAGACGCTGTTCGCGACCCTGCACGTGCAACCGGTGGCGGTCGGCGGCGTGCTCGTGTACCGCCTCCGCGGACAGAAATAGACTGTGGCGATGCAAGCGGGCCCCCGCTCGATCTCGGCGATCGTCCCGGTATACAACGAGGAGCAGCAGATCACAACGATCGTGCCCGCGCTGCGCGACGCGCTGAGCGCTCGCGGGGGCGACTGGGAGGTCGTGGTCGTCGACAACGCCAGCGAGGACGCCACCCTGGAGCGCCTGGCGCCGCTGCTCGAGGCGCCGCGAATCCGCGTCCTGCGCAACGAGACCAACCGCGGCAAGGGCTACTCCGTCCGCCGCGGGATGCTCGATGCGACCGGCGATCTGCGGTTGCTTTGCGACGCCGACTGCATGCCGTCGCTGCGGTCGCTGCCCGACCTCGAGGCGCTCGCCGGCCCGTTCGACATCATCGCCGGCGCCCGCAACGAGCCGGAGTCGGAGGTCGCCCGCCAGCAGCCGATCCACCGCCGAGCCGCGAGCCTCGGCTTCATCTTCCTCTGCCGGCGGGTGATGGCGGAGCCGCTGCGCGACGTGTTCTGCGGCTTCAAGCTGTTCTCCGGCCAGGCCGCGGACGACGTATTCTCGCGTGCTCAGGTCGACGGCTGGGCGTTCGACGTCGAGGCGCTGGCGCTCGGACGCGCGCTCGGCTACAAGGTCACCTCGTGCCCGATCGCGTGGGTCAACAGGCCCGGCTCACGGCTGTCGATCCCGCGCGTCGTGATCCCGGCGCTGCGTGAGCTGCTCGCCGCTCGGGCGTCGGTCCGGTCCGAGGCCGCGGGGCTCCGCGCCCGGTCGGACGCGGTCGCCCCGGTCGGCGGCGGACAGCGGCCCTGACCGGCATCGAGTTGCGGGCCGCCGTTCTCACCTGCGCGCGGTTCGTGCTGCTCTGCGGGCCCGTCGCGCTGGCGTTCTTCTCCGGGGGCTACTTCGACGGCCCGCGTGCGTGGGCCGGCTTGATCGCGTGGCTGCTGGTCGGCATCGCGGCAGCCGCCGCGCCGGGGCCACCGGTCCGCTCGCGGATCGCGTGGCTGGCGGTGATCGGGCTGCTGCTGTTCGCCGCCTGGACGCTGCTCTCGTATCTGTGGTCGCCCGTGATCGGGACCGCGTACGACGATGGCCAGCGCGTGTTCATGTATGCGGGCATGCTGATCGCGGCGGCCTGGCTACTGCGTGGCCGGGTGCTGAGGGTGCTCGAGCCGGCGGTCGCCGCTTCAAGCGTGGTCGTGATCGGGTACGGGATGTCCGAGCGGCTGCTGCCGTGGCTGCTGTCGTTTCAGCGCTCGGCCGCGGCGCAGGGACGACTCGAGCAGCCGCTGACGTACTGGAACGCGATGGGCGCCGTGGCCGCGATCGGGATCGTGCTGTGCGCCCACCTCGCCGGCGATCGCGCTCGCGACAGCCGCTCGCGGGTCGCGGCGGCGGCCGCTGCGCCGCTGCTGGGTCTGGGGCTCTACAGCACGTTCTCCCGCGGCGCGATATTCGCGTGCGTCGCCGGCCTCGTGACCCTGGTCGTGATCGCGCCGACCCGCGCGGGCCTGCGCGGTATCGCGGTGGCGGTCATTGCGGCAGTCGCCGGCGCGCTGGCCGGGGCGCCGTTCGCGGGCGTCGCGTCGCTGTCCGGCAGTCATCACACGCGCGTGCTCGAGGGCACGGTGGTGTTGGTGATCGGGATCGTGCTGGTGGCCGCCGCGGGATGGGTCGAGTTCGAGGTCTGCCGGCGCGAGCGCTCGGGCAGGTTGAGCAGCGCCGGCATCGGCCTCCCCCGCCACGCGGGCGCAGTCGCGATCGTGATCGTCGTCGCTGCTTTCGGCGTCTTTCTGTTGGCCGGCGATAAGGAGAGCAACGGCACCCGGCTATCGGGCGGCGCGGCACGCCTGACGACCCTGCAGAGCAACCGGTACGCGTACTGGAAGGTCGCCTGGCGGGCGTTCGAGGCCGAGCCGATCCGCGGCGTCGGCGGCGGCGGCTGGGCGATCTACTGGCTGCGCTACCGGCCGTTCAACGCCGGCGCCCAGGACGCCCACTCGCTCTACATCCAGACGGCCGCGGAGCTGGGCCTGATCGGGCTCGCGCTGTTGGCGGCGACCTTCACCGGCGTCGTCGTGGCTGCGCAGCGGGCGCTCGCGCGCGCGCCGGCGCTGGCCGCGGGGCCCGCTGCGGCCCTGGTCGTCTGGGCGGCCCACGTCGCGGTCGACTGGGACTGGGAGATGCCGGCCGTCACGCTGCTTGCGATCGTGCTCGCCGGCGGTCTGCTTTCGCTGTGCGACTTCGGAGCACCGGAGCCAGCGTCCGCACCAGCGCAGCCATGAGCGCGATCAGCGCCGCCACTCCGACCCAGTTGGCGGCGAGGTGGTCCATCGCGTAGCCGAAGTGGTTGGCGCCCCGTTGGTCGCCGGTGTGGACGAGATACAGGACCGGCACGACGACGCCCAGCAGTAGGCCCGCGACCAGCACCAGCGTCCGCGCACCGACCCCGCGCCAGAGGATCAGCCCGACCGCCGGGATCGCGACAATCCCGGCCTGGATCCCGAACACGAACGCAATCACGGCTCCCGCAACGACGCCCGCCAGGATCGCGCGCGCCGGTGTCGAGGCGCTGATCGAGGCGTCGGTCTCGATCTCCTCGGGCGCCGGTTCGGCGGCTGAAGTCCACGGTGGGAGGAGCAGCAGCACCAAGCACGCGAGGCCCGCGATGCCCGAGACGATGTACGCGATGTCCGCGAGCTTCTGTGGGCCGAAGGTGAACGTCACGTTCCGGCACCCGCGCCCGATCCGCCAGCCGTTGGCGTAACCGTTGACGGGTGTCGGCGACCCAAGCGAGCGGCCGTTGCAGGTCGCCTGCCAGCCGCGGTCGTAGCTCTGACCCAGCACCAGCCAAGACGGGCCTGAGACCGACACGCGGACGTGGTCGTAGGAGCCGGCGTTGATCACCGTGCCGGATTGGGCGGCAACGGCCGGCGGGTTGGGTGCCGGTGAGCTCAATCGCAGGTCGTCGACCGCGAACGGCCCCGGCGTGACGGCCAGGTACTGGGTGCCGGCCGTCAGAGCGAGCGGCACGCCACAGCTGGTTGCGGGCAACGGCGTTCCGGTCTCGAACGCGGTGCTGGTGCCGCTTACCCGCAACGCAACCGTCTGGCCGCCGATGCTGAACGACGCGCTGCCGCATCGAGCGGCGAACGACGTTCGGCGAGGCTCCGATACGCGCGGGAGACCGCTCACGCCCTCGATCTCCGCGATCCCGACCGCCCGCCGCTGGGCCGGCGTGGCGCCGGCCGGCGACGCCGCCGACAGCACCTCGAGGCGGAACTGGCGCGCGTGGACCACACTGCGGAGCGTGACGTCGCCGTCCGGCGAGACCGCGAGTGGGCCGCTCGAGCCCCCGGGCCAGACGAGCTCGACCCGGGTCGGCCGGCGCACCGCGATCGTGGGCGCGAGCAGCCGCAGCCTGCTGACCGTCATCGGACCTCCGTCGGACCACCGCAGCCACGCCCCCGGCACCCAGTCCCCGATCCACGCCGTCGCCGGGTTGCCGTCGAACGCGCGCGAGGCGCGCCACTGGGGCTCGCCATCAAAGCGCGACGACGAGGTCGCGACGACCGGCCCGCGATAGCCGGCGAGCCGGTCGAGCGCCGCGTCCGAGGTCTGGCTGAACGGCTCCACCCAGCCCGAGGCGGTGAAGCTGCGCGCCGCTGGGAGCTCGAACACGCGCCGCATCTGCTGCTCGGCATCGCCGGGCTGGCGGACATTCAGCGCCGACCACGGCCCGTGCGCGAGGTCGCGCTGATACGGGTCATCGCCGGTGATGCGCTGGAACAGGTAGGCCAACGACACGCCGTCGAGGTTGGCGCCGCGGAGGTCGGTGGCGGCGTCGACCGGCAGCCGCAGCGCCTGCATCGCGTGGACGCCGGGGATCTGGAGCTCACGGATTCCGCCGGCGCCCGCGGCGACGCCGTGCTCCGGGGGGCTGACCTTGGTCAGCGCCACCGTCAGGCCGGAGGCACCGTGGAGGTTGACCGGCAGCCGGTTCCAGCCTCGGTGGACGTCGAACGTCCTGCCGGCGATCGTCACCTGCTCGACGCTCCCACCCGGGTCGTCGTACGGCATCAGGCGGATTGAGCCGATGTCGATTGGCCGCGCGAAGTCGACCGACAGCCACCACTGACCCGGCGCCAGCGTCGGATCGGCGAGCCACGCGGTGGCGGTCGAGCCGTCGATCGCGGCGAACGGCCCGTGCTCGGGGAACTGCGCTCGCTCGGGGTCGTAGGGCGCTTGCACCGACCGGATCCCGCCGTAGGTCGCGACCGTCTCGTAGTCGGGCCCGCGACCGAACGGGTCGAGCAGCTCGCCGTCGCTGCTGACCGTCTCACTCGACGTCAGCACCGGGCCGGTGTTCTGCTCCAGCGAGCCGGCGACCAACGCTTGGCGCCGGTTGGAGTCGCTGATCACGACGTCGCCGCCGGCCGCGAGCTCGGTGCGCATCTGGCGAGCACCGAGGTCAGCCGAGTAGAGGATCGCCCGCGTGGCCGGCAGCGCACCGAACGCCGCCAGCTCAGCCAGCGCACTTGCCGAGCCATCAACTATCACAGGGTTGGCGCGCGGCTGGACGCTCACGATCCCGCGCCCGGGCGGCAGGTCGTAGGTGCGAACCTGTGCCAGCTTCACTCGTGGACCCAGGGAGGTCGGTGCGAAGCTCCTGATCGGGCCATACTCGTTTGTGGGGCGAGCAAAGCCCGGCTGGGCGTCGAGGACCGCGGCCGCGTCGGCCGGCGCCGGCGCGTCTGAGCGCGCGAGGTCGTCGTCGGCGCCGGTGACGACCGTCCGCACTCCGATCAGGCCCAGCAGCGGCGCCAGCTGCCCGGGCAGCAGCCGCTGCTGATGGACGAGCGAGTCGATCGTCCACATCAGGTCAGTCGCGCGAAGGTCCGCGTATGGCACCTCGGCGCGCTCCGCGACCGGTTTGCTCGTCAGTGCCGGCAGGATCGGGTCGACGGTTCCGCCCCAGTCGTAGAACGAGAACAGGTCGCCGGGCAGCACCATCGCGCGGAAGTTGGCCGGCAGGTCGTGGTCGAGGTCGGCGGCCGCCTGGCTCCACGCGGCCGGGACCTGCTTGTAGGAGACCTGTTTGTCCTGCGCCCGACCTGTCACCAGCGGCCAGGCGGCCAGACAGAGCACAGCCCCGAACAGCGCCGCCCCGGCGACCGCGAGCGCGCCGCCGCCCGCTGAGCGCAATGCCGCCAGCGCATGCGGGGCTGCGGCGCCCGCAAGGCACGCGAGCGCGACCGCCAGCAGCGGCGCCGCCTTGTAGGACGCTCGCAGGAACTGGACGACGCTCACGTGGTTGTAGGTGAACGTGAGCCCGTGGCGCAGCGGCGTCGACGGCGGGAACCCAGCCGCCATGATCACCACGGCGATGATCGCCAGCGCAAGGAAGAACGGCCCGTAGCGCCAGCGCCGGGTCCAGACGAAGCCGGTCAGCGCGGCGGCCGGGAGCAGCAGCGTCGCGACCACCACCGGGGCCGAGAACAGCAGCGTACGGGAGTCGTCGAAGTACGCGATCGCCGTGCCCTGGAAGCCGATCCCAACGTAGGACAGCCAGAAGCTCATCAGCCGCAGGCTCTCGGTGATGCTGGTCGTGCCCCAGATCGTCCCGGGTTGCTCAGTGAAGTGCAGGAAATCGATCCCGTAGATCGACTGCACGTACGCGGGTACGACCCACCACAGCGAGGCGAGCACGGTCAGCGTCACAGTCCGCCACCCGAGTGCGCCAAGCCCGGACCAATCGGCGTCCGCGAACAGGACCTCATACAAGGCCAGCAGCACCGGACCGAGCAACATCCACGCGGTCACCGCCCCGTTGACTCCTCCCCCTGAGGCGGTGACCAGCAGCGCGGCCGCGGCCGCCCAGCGCCAACGCCGCGGGTCGCGAAGCCCGCGGTGGACGACCAGCATCAACCACGGCAGCGCCGCGTAGGCGAGCAGCGTGACCGTCGTGCGGTTCACGTACGTGACCACGAATGGGTTGAGCACCAGGACAGCGCCGGCGACCAGCTGCGCGCTGCCGCGCCGGCCGCCCAGCAGCGCATCGAGCAGCCTCACCATGCCCCAGGTCGCGAGTGCCAGCAGCGAACCGAGCCACAGCCGTTGCACGACCCAGTCGGAGATCCCGAGCGCGTGCCCGAGCGCGAAGAACGGCCCCATCGGGAACAGGTAGCCGGTCTGCTGACCGGCCTGGACATCACCCAGTTGCCCGGTCGAGGTCCACATCGCCGCCGCCTGCGACAGGTACGCGCCCGGCGACACGTGGAGGTTGATCTTCGTGTCGGCGGTTGCCCAGCCGGGCCGCTGGGCGAACGCCAGCGCGAATGACCCGGCGCCGAGCACGAGCGGGATCCACAGCTCTCGGCGGGTCCGCGACATTGGCGGCGAAGCGTAGCCGCGCAACGCGCCGCGCCCTGCAGCAGCGAAGGTGCGTAGGGTTTGCGCATGGCGCGCACCTGGGTGACCGTTCCGACCTTCAACGAGGCCGGTAACGTCGAGCCGATCGTGCGGGCGATCGTCGCCGAACTCGATCGCGTCTGTCCGGGCGACTACCGGGTGCTGGTCGTCGACGACGAGTCGCCCGACGGCACCGGCCTGATCGCCGATCGGCTGGCGGCCGAGCTCGCGGCCGTGGCGGTCCTGCACCGGCGTGGCAAGCGAGGCCTGGGTCACGCGTATCTGGCCGGCTTCGCACGCGCGGTCGACGAGGGGGCCGAGCGCGTGGTCGTCATGGACGCCGACTTCTCACATGACCCGAGCCACCTGACGGCGCTGCTGGCCGCGTCGGAGTCCTCAGACCTCGTGCTCGGATCGCGCTACGTGGCGGGCGGGACGATCGTCAACTGGCCCCGGCTGCGGCGGCTGCTGAGCCGTGCCGGCTCGCTGTACGCGCGCATGATCCTCGGCGTCCGCATCCGCGACCTGACCGGCGGCTTTCGCTGCATCCGGCGCGAGGTGCTGGAGACCGTCGGCGTGCGCACGCTCCGGTCGCAGGGCTACGTGTTCAACATCGAGTTGACCTACCGCGCGCTGAAGGCGGGATTCCGTGTCGCCGAGATCCCGATCACGTTCCGCGACCGGACCGTCGGCGACAGCAAGATCTCGCTCGGGATCGCGATCGAGGCTCTGTGGCTGGTCCCGGTGCTGAGGTTCCCCTGGCTGGGTCGGCTCTGGCCGGCGCGCAAGTCGACGGCCGCCGACCCTCGCATGGCAGCGCCCCCAGGCCTGATGGCGGTCAGTACGGCCAGTCCCCCTGACCGTGACCTAGCAGATGCGCAAGCGCCCGTAGACGAGCGAGCAGCAGCACCTTGACGAGCCCGTTGCGCACGAAGTACGGCAGCTCGACCAGCTGGGCGAGCGCGTTGGACGCGAGCTCGATGGCCGACAGCGAGCTGCGGCGGTAGATCGCCAGCGATCCTCGCCGCCCTTCGTACCGCCACCGTTTCGAGGCGACCAGCAACCGCACCTGCGCAAGCGTCACGCCGACCGCATTGAACGCGTCGTGGATCAGCATCGCGCCGCCAACCGGCACGCGTTCACCCCAGCGCGCGATGTCGTCGCTGGCTGGCCGGTAGCGGTGCGCTCCGTCGACGAACAGCAACGTCACCGGGCCGGGCAGCTCCTGGAGTGCGTCTTGAGACATCTCGCGGACGTGGCGCACCCGCTCGCTGACCCCTGCGCGTTCGAGGTTGGCAACGAACGCGGCGTGATCCTCGTCGCCGCGGGTGGCATCGGGAGCGATCTCCTGGGGTCCGCGGTCGCCGCCGCCGTGCGGATCGATCGCCACCAGCTCGACGCCGTCGGGCAGCGCCGAGGCGAGGATGATTGTGGAGCGGCCCCGGAACGAGCCGATCTCGACGATCCGCCCGCCGGGCCCGACCGCCTGCGCGGCGTCATACAGCGCTCTGGCCTGGGCGTCGGTCAGCCAGCCCTGGACACCGTCGACGAGCGTCAGCGCACGCGCGAACCCGTTTGATCCGGTCACACCCGTCGCTGGCTCAGCCGTGCCTGGCGAGCGACGACACCGAGCGTCGTCGACGCGGTCCGGTCCCAGGTGAACGTCAGCGCCCGGTCCCGCGCCGACGCGCCGAGCCGCTCGCGAAGCTCACGATCAGATATCAGCTGCGCGACCTTGCGCTTCAGCTCCGCGGGCGAGTTCGCCAGCACGCCGGTCTGGCCGTCGACGATCGACTCGCGCAGGCCGCCGACCGCCAGCGCGGCGCTCGGCGTGCCGCACAGGGCCGCCTCCATCACCGTTAGCGACCAGCCCTCGGACGCCGAGGCCGTGACGTGCAGCCAAGCCTGCTGGTAGAGCCGGGCCTTGGTCTGCTCGTCGACGAACCCGTGCACGCGGACCCGCCCCTGTAGACCGCGGCGCGTGATCT
>JBKQJQ010000002.1:0-18720 GCA_052147875.1 Solirubrobacteraceae bacterium
GACCGAGTGCGTTGCGATCGAGGGTCCGCCGTTGCCGCAGGCGCCGCGGACCGACGAGGTGACCTACAACCCCGCCGCGCCGAGCAGCTGGAGTGCCTATACGGTCGATCGCGGCAGCTCTCCGACCGCGATTGCGTGTGTCTCGATCACCAGGTGTACCGCGGTCGGCAGCGGCGGGCGCGCGGTGATGTTCAACCCGCGGGCGCCGTCACGCGCGACGCCATCCACGGTCGACGCAGGCCATACGCTGCGGGCGGTCGCGTGTCCATCGGCTGGCCAGTGCACCGCGGTCGACGGCACTGGCGGCGAGGTCACGTTCAACCCCGCCTCGTCCCGTGGCTCGCGGCGATCTCAGATCGACGGCTCCGCGATCTCGGCGCTGGCATGCCGAACGGCGGTCCAGTGCATCGCCGTCGACGGATTCGGGCGCGCGACGACGTTCGACCCGGCGACCGGCACCGTGTCCGCGATCGGCGAGCTGGGCGACATCTACTTCGCCGGGCTTTCCTGCCCGTCGAGCGGCGAGTGCGTCGCGACCGGTGTCTTCAACTGCGTCTCGAGCTCGATCGACTGCGTCCCTTCGGAGGCCGGCAACGGTCGTGAGGTGACATTTGACCCGGCGACCGCGAACTCGGTGCTGGCGACGGCCAGCACCAGCGCTCAGCTGTACGGCGTCGCCTGCCCCTCAGCCACGCAGTGCACGGCCATGGATCAGGGCGGTCAGGAGGTCACCTTCGATCCATCCAACCCCGGATCGGCCAGCCAGGTACGGGTCGACAGCACGGGCGCGGGGGCGGGCCCGAAGCCAACCGCGATCGCCTGCCCGTCGAGCGTCCGCTGTGCGATCGTCGATCTGATCAGCGGCGCCGCGATCAGCTTCAACCCGAGATCGCCACGCGGTGCGCGTCCGGCGCTGATCGCCACCGGGGCCGCCAACGTCGGACTAGCGTGCCCGTCCGCTGCCAACTGCACGGCGGTCGCCCTGATCCGGCGCAGCGGCGAACCGGGCTCGAGCGGCGCGGTCGTGGTCCTCAACGGCTTATCGCGTCAGGAACGGGCGTCGTTCAAGCTCGCTTCGGCGACGCCGACGGCAGTCGCGTGTGCATCGCAGCTGCAGTGCACGGTCACCGACTCCACCGGTGGCGTCTACACGTTCAACCCGGGGCGTCCTCCCGCGTCCGTGAACGCGTTGAGGCGGATCGACCGCGTCGCTGTGACCGCGATCGCCTGCCCGTCGGCGACTGAGTGCGTGACGGTCGACAGCCGTGGCAACGAGATCATGTTCAACCCGGCGAGGGCGGGCGGCGCGAGCACGCATCAGCTGGGCGCCGGGCGTCTGGTGGGTGTCGCCTGCCCGTCGGCCAGACAATGCACGGCGGTCGGCAGCAACGGACACGAGGTCACGTTCGCGCCCGGGTCACGGGTGCACGCGACCGAAGCGCGGATCGACGGGACCGGGCTGACCGGGATCGCCTGTCCGTCGTCCGTGCAATGCACGGCGGTCGACGGCCGCGGGCAGGAGGTGACCTTCAAGCCGGGCGCGGTGCGAGCCGTAGCCCCGCGGCGCATCGATCGCAGCGGCCTGTCGGGCGTCGCGTGCCCGGCGATCAGCGTCTGCGTCGCCGCCGACGTCCACGGCGGTCTGGTCCTGGGCGAGCCGACGTCGGGCAAGCCTTGGTCGGCCATCTCGCTGACCGGCGCACAGCCTCCGTTGGTCGTCGCCTGTGGCTCGTCCTCAACGTGCGTGGCGCTCGACGACGATGGGCACGAGTTCACCGGTCGCGCGTAGCTGAGCTGCCGTCCCCGGCGGGGACCAACCAACAGCCGTCATCCCACCGGAGCAGGGCAGATACCCCTCCGGGATGACTCCCGTGTGCGCGCAGATGGCTACTCTCGGATCTAGGTGGAGATCGCACACAGAACGTTGAGTGCGTCCCGCCCCCGACGGGCGGGGATGCCGACGGCGACGGACCAGCTGGTCGCAGCTGGCGCGTTCGCGCTGACGGTCGTGATGCTCGCGGTTCATCACGCCGACAAACGCGAGATCGACCCACTCGGCGTCGCGCTCGCCGCAGCCGCCTGCCTGCCGCTGCTCGCACACAGGCGCTCCCCGTTGGGCGCTTTCGCGGTCTGCACGGCCGCGAGTGCGGCGATCAACGCGCTCGGTTATCCGATCAGCGTGCCGGTCGGGCCGACGATCGCGGTCTTCTATATCGCGAGCGACACGCGGATGCACGAGCGGATTGGGGTCACCGCCGCAGTCGTCGGCGTGATGTTCGCGATCCACATCGCCGCTACGAGTATCGGTGAGGACTCGTTCCCGACGCTGCCGATCTTCGCCGGAATCGTCGTCTGGGGCGGCGCCTGGATCATCGGCGATCAGGTGCGCCAGCGGCGCGAGCGGATCGCCGAGGCGCTCGAGCGGGCCGACCGGGCGGAACGGGAGACCGAGCGTGAGCGGCGGCTGGCCGCGGCCGAGGAGCGAACGAGGATCGCACGTGATCTGCACGATTCGGCTGCCCACGCGATCAACGTGATCCTCGTGCAGGCGGGCGCCGCACGACTCATGCAGGAGCGCGATCCCAAATCGGTCGGCGACGCACTGGCGACGATCGAGGACGTAGCCCGCGAGACGATTGTCGAGATCGAGCAGTTGATCAGCGGCTTGCGCGACAACCGCGGAGCGTCCGACGCGGTCGAACCGCCGGCCGGCCTGGCGGCGTTCGAGACGCTGGTCGAACGGCACAGAGCCGCCGGGCTGACGGTTCGAACGAGGATCGTCGGTCGGCGGCGGGCGCTTGCTCCAGGTCTCGACCAGGCGGCATATCGCATCCTCCAGGAATCGCTGACCAACGCCGCCCGGCACGGGAGTGGCGACGCCGACGTGCAGGTCACCTACGGCGAGCACGACCTCGAGCTGACCGTCTGCAACGCGGTTGAGCCGACGACCACGAATGGATATCTCGCGCGCGGCCACGGCTTGGTGGGGATCCGCGAGCGCGTCGACCTGCTGGGAGGCAGCCTCGAGCTCGAGCGCGACGCCAACCGCTTCCTGGTTCGCGCGCGAATGGCGTACCTCGCGGATGGGGGCTCGGCGTGAGCGGGCCTGCCGTCCGCGTCCTGGTGGTCGACGACGATCACTTGATGCGCGCCGGGCTTCGCGCCGTCCTCTCGACGGACGCGCACATCGAGGTCGTCGGGGAGGCATCCAACGGACGGTCAGCGGTGCAGGCGGTGAGCGCGCTGGCGCCGGAGATCGTCCTGATGGACGTCCGCATGCCGGACATGGACGGGATCGCCGCGACGCGCGCGATCACGGCCGTGTCCAGCGATGCAAGAGTCGTGATCCTGACCACGTTCGAGCAGCACGACTACATCTTCGGGGCGCTCAGCGCGGGCGCGTCCGGCTTCCTGCTAAAGCGGACCCAGCCCGAGGAGCTGCTGGCCGCGATTCATACCGTCGCGGCGGGTGAGTCCTTGCTGTCGCCGTCGGTGACCCGGATCGTGATCGAGCGGATGGCGCGGCAGCCTCCGCCGGAGCCCGACGCGATTGCCGCGCTCGACGAGCTGACCCCGCGTGAGCGTCAGGTACTGGAGCTGATCGCACGCGGCCTCTCCAACCAGGAGATCGCCGAAGCGCTCGTGATCGAGGAATCGACGGTCAAGACGCACGTCAAGCGGATCCTGATGAAGCTCTCGCTGCGTGACCGGATCCAGGCGGTGATCCTGGCCTACGAGTGCGGCCTGGCCCAGCCCGGACTCCAGACGCCCGCGTGAGCGCGCCCGCTGTGCGCGAGCGTCCGGCCGGCCGAGCGCGGGCAGCTCGAGGCGCTCGCCAGCCACGCACCCCGATTTTGAGACAGACTCTGAGGCGATGGATCGAGACGCCCACCTCGGTCGCGTGCTCGTCGGCGGCCGCGAGCGGCGCGTGATCGTGATCGCCGACTACGACCCGGCCTGGCCGGGGCGATTCGAGGCCGCGCGCGACCGGGTCGCGCTGGCGTTGGGCGATCAGGCGCGGAAGATCGAGCACATCGGATCGACATCGGTGCCCGGCCTCGGCGCGAAGCCGATCATCGATGTGCTCGTGACGGTCGCCGATCCCGACGACGAGGCGCCGTTTCGCGAGCCGCTCGGGCGCGCCGGCTACGAGCTCCGGATCCGTGAACCAGGGCACCGGATGTTCCGCACCCTGGCCAAGGATGTCCATGTCCACGTTTGGGCCGACGGCGATCCCGAGGTCGAGCGCCACCTCGCGTTCCGCGACCGCCTGCGCGCGTCCGCCGTGCAGCGCCAGGCATACGAGCGGCTCAAGCGCGAGCTCGCGCAGCGCGAATACAGCGACATGAACGACTACGCGGAAGCCAAGGGTCCATTTATCGAGGGGGTTCTCGCCGGTGTCTGACGCCGGAGCGCAGCTCGAACGTCGGCGCCGGGCGGCCGCCGACCGCTGGAGCCTCGATCGCGAGCTGGTCGTGATCGGTGCCGGCGATCCCGTCCCGGTGCCAGGACGTGGTGACATCACGTACCCGTTCCGAAGCCATTCGGAGTACTTCTATCTGACCGACCGCCAGCGCCCAGGGGGAGTGCTGGTGTTCGATCCCGACGACGGCTGGACAGAGTTCGTCGTGCCAGTCTCGCGCGAAGAGCTGCTGTGGGAGGGAGGACCCCCGGATGGCGACCTGGGTGAGCCGATCGCGCTGCTCGAGCCATGGCTGACGGCGCGCGCCGGCCGTCCGCTGGCTTCGCTCGGGTCACCGGTCGACGGACTGACCGGCGACCCGACGCTGACCGACGGGCTGCGTCGAGGGCTCAACCACGTCCGGCGCCCGAAGGACGCCGTCGAGCTCGAACGGATGCGGGTCGCCGGGCGCGCGACCCGGGCAGGCTTCGCCGCGGTCGTCGAGCTGCTGGCCGCGGGCCGCACCGAGCGCCAGCTCCAGATCGAGCTCGAAGCCGAGTTCCTTCGCAACGGCGCCGATGCGATCGCGTACGACTCGATCGTCGGCTCGGGTCCGAACTCCGCCGTGCTGCACTTCGCGCCAAGCACGCGGGAGCTGCGCGATGGCGAGTTGGTGTTGATCGATGCCGGTGCCGAATACCGAGGCTACGCGTGCGATGTGACCCGTACGTATTCGGTCGGCGGCCGCTTCGCCGCAGAACAGGCGGCGCTGCACTCGCTCGTCGAGCGCGCGATGCAGGCGGCGACCGAAAAATGCAAGTCGGGGGTGGAGTTCAGCGCCGTACATCGGAGCGCGGCGCTGGTGATCGCCGAGGGCCTTGCCGACCTTCGGCTGCTGCGCGGAGCGCCCGAGACGCTGCTCGAATCGGGCGCGGTGCTGCTGTTCTTCCCGCACGGCGTCGGCCACATGGTAGGTCTGGGGGTGCGGGACGCGAGCGAGGTTCTGCCGGGCCGCGAACCGGCACCGGGGATGCCGAGGCTGCGGGTTGACCTGCCGCTGATGGCGGGCCACGTGGTCACGATCGAACCCGGGATCTACTTCGTCGGGGCGCTGCTGAGCGACCCCGAGGCCCGTGCGCGCCACCGGCAGACGGTCAACTGGGAGCGGGTCGATCAGCTGCTGGGGTTCGGCGGCATTCGGCTCGAGAACGACGTGCTGGTCACCGACGATGGCTTCGAGGTGCTGACCGGCGAGATCCCGATCTCAGCCGGTTGACCGCAGCACGCCGATCGCCTTTGCCGCCGCCTGACCGATCGCGGCGTTGATCGCCGCGCTGCCGGCGGATGACGAGTTCGCCTGGGTGAATACGGCGGCGGCGTACCAGCGGCCGTCCGGGTAGTCGATCACCCCGACCTCGTTGCGGACCACACCGACGAGGCCGCCGCTCTTGGCCGACACTCGGACCGGGGGTTGGAAGGCGGCTGCCAACCGCTCGCGCGTCAGCTGGCGGCTCATCAGCCCGCGCAGCGTCGCGCAGCCGTCGGCCGGTGCCGCCCGGTCTGACCAGATCGCCCGCAGCAGCCGGCACATGTCGCGCGCCGTGGTTCGCGTCGCGCGCTGTGGATCGAGCGCCGCGCACGCATGGACGCGGTCCTGGAGCGTCTCCAGCTCGTCCGGAGTCGCCCGCGCGAGCTGGGCCGCCAGGTCAGGCCAGCGCGCGAAGCCGGCGGCGTGGGCGAGGCCGTCGATCATCGTCCGCAGATCGGAGACGATCACCGTGCCGGTCAAGCCGAGACTGCGCGCGGTCTCGTTGCAGGCTGCGATCCCGAGTCGTGCCAGCAGCGCGTCGGTCGCGACGTTGTCGCTGATCGTCAGCATCGCGACCACGAGATCCCGCGCTGAGGCCTCGATCTCGTCCTCGTACAGCGAGAAGCCGGTCGGGCCGGGCGTCCGCTGGGCTTCGGGCATGCTGACGCGCTCGCGCGGCTCCAGCCTGCCGGATGCGAATTGGCGCTGCGCCTCGACCGCGATCAGCAGTTTGATCACCGACGCGGCGACGACCGGGGCGTCGGGCTGCAGTCCGACCTGGGGGTTCCCGACCTCGGCCTGCACGCACAGCTGGCCGCTGCAGCCGGCGTCCTCGAACACGCGCGCGATGCCCCCTGCCTGCGGCGCACTGACTGCCATTCCGACACCGTACCGGTCGAGTCAACGAGCCGTGAACCCGAGGATCAGCTCACCGGTCTCGAGCGGGACGTCGAGCTGCGGGCAATGGCCGATGCCGTCGAGCTCGATCCACTCGGCCTGTGGCAGCAGGCGCCGGAAGCGAACCGCACCGGACGGCCAGCGCAGAATCTTGTCGGCGGTTCCCCACACGATCCGGACCGGGCAGGTGATCCGCCCGGCGTCGAGCGGAAAGCCGTCACGGTCGGCGAGATCCAGCAGCGCGGGCAGGGCCTCGCAGGCGGCCACGCCCCGGATCTGGTGTGCGAGCAGCTCGGCCGGAATGTGTTCGTAGTTGGTCGTGATGTACGACGTCGCACGCCGGCGCCCGTCGGCGGAGGCGACGATCGCGTCCGCGTGCGGCGCCGCGGCTCTGGCCAGGTCCCGAACGCCGGTGAAATAGTCGCGCCGATCGGCGTACGACGGGTCGTCGGGCTCCCAGCCGCCGCCTGGCGCCAGCGCGACCACGGTCCGCGCCCGGCCGCGAGCGGCGAGCTGCAGCGACACGTACCCGCCGAGCGAGTTGCCGACGATGTGAGCGGTGTCGAAGCCGGCCGCGTCGATCGCGCGCTCGACGCAGTCCGCGAGCGCCTCGGCCGTCAGATCGCCGTCAAACGCGGGGCCGCCGGCGTGGCCGGCGAGCGTCGGCGCGAGTACCTCGTGATGGCGCTCGAGCGCCGGCAGCACCAGCTCCCAGGTCCGCCACGTGTCGGTGATCCCGTGCACGCAGACGAGCGGCGTGCCGGAGCCGCCTCGATGCGCAGGCGTGAATCGTGAGTCCACGAGACCAGGCACGCTACCGGTGGGGCTAGGGTTGCGTCACGGTGACACGCGAGGCGAGCAACGATCTGGCGGTCCTGGACAGACTGGTCCAGCCGCGTGGAAAGCTGATCGTCGACGTCGGCTGTGGGGGCGGCATGCTGGTTCGCCGTCTGGCTGGGCGCGGTGCGGATGTGGTCGGCGTCGAGGTCTCCGAGCGGCAGCTATCGACCGCGATCGCCGCCGACGATGGCGCGGGTGCGCAATACCTCATCGGGCGCGCGGAGGCGCTGCCGCTCGACGACGCCTCGGTCGACGCGGTCCTGTTCATGCGCTCGCTCCACCACGTCCCGCCTTCGGAGATGCTCGCTGCGCTGCGGGAGGCGGCGCGAGTGCTGCGCGCGGAGGGCGTCGTCTACGTGGCCGAGCCCCTGCCCGAGGGCGAATTCTTCAAGCTCGTCAGCGTCGTCGAGGACGAGCGGGAGGTGCGTCTGGCGGCGCAGCGGGCACTCCACGATGCGCAGCTGGCCGGGCTCGAGCTCGTGACCACGGTCGAGTACGACGTGAGGGTCGAGATCTCCGGCCTGGACGCATTGCGGGCGCGGTTGGTCAGCGTCGATCCGCAGCGAGCCGCGGCGTTCGACGCGCACGCTGATGAGCTCGTGAACGCCGTTGGTGCGGGGCGCTGCTACCTGCAGCCGATGCGGGCGGTCCTGCTGGCACCGGTCGATCAGGCCGGCGCCGCGGCGAGCAGTTGACTCAGGGCGTCGAGGTCGGCGTCGTCGGGGCTCCAGTCCGCGGCGGCGACGTTGGCGCGGACCTGGGCGGGCTCGGTCGCGCCCGCGATCACGGATGAAACCGGCGCGTGGGGGAGCAGGGCTCCAATCGCGACCTCGGTCAGCGCAACCTTCCGATCGTCGGCGAACTCCTGCAGCGAGTCGATCAGCTCGAACTGCTCCGGAGTCGCGATCTGATCGCGACCGGAGAGCCTCGCGCCGGCGGGGCCCGGCTCGCCGTGCCGGTACTTGCCCGTCAATAGTCCCGAGGCGAGCGGAAAGAACGGCACGAACCCGAGCCCGAGCTGTTCGCACGCGGGCAGCACGTCTTCCTCGGCGTCGCGGACCAGCAGGCTGTACTGGTTCTGGACCGCCGTGAAGCGAGTCAAACCGCGCTCGCGAGCCACCGAATCGGCCTCGAACAGCTGCGCGGCCGTGAAGTTCGAAGCGCCGATCGCGCGGACCTTGCCCGCCTTGACGAGCTCGTCGAGCGTCTCGAGCGTCTCCGCAATCGGGGTCACGCCGTCGGGCTCGTGGTACCAGTAGTAGTCGATAGCGTCGGTCTGCAAGCGGCCGAGCGACGCGTCGATCGCGTCCAGGATGTAGCCGCGCGATCCACGCGGGCCCTTCCCGTCGCCCATGTCCATCCCGAACTTCGTCGCCAGGATGATCTCCTCGCGACGTCCCCGAAGCACCTCGCCGATGAACTCCTCGCTCTGCCCGCGGCCGTAGATGTCGGCCGTGTCGAAGAAATTGATCCCCTGCGCGATCGCCTCATCGATCACCGCACGGGTGCCGCCGAGATCGAGCCGGCGGCCGAAGTTGTTGCAGCCGAGCCCGACGACCGAGACATCGAGGCCGGAATCGCCGAGCGGCCGGGTCGGTAGCTGTGCCATCGGTCTACTGATAGCAGGCGGGCGGTACGCCCGCAGTGTGGGCTCCCTGACGTTCACGACGACGCTGGCCAAGCGGGGACTGGTGCGCGACCGCGAGGAGCGAACCGTCGAGGTGCCTGAGGCGCTGGCGGAGGCGCTCGCCCGCGATCCGGGCGCGAGCGCCGCTTATGACCGGCTCGCGTACACGCACCGCAACGAGTTCGCACGCTGGATCGAGGAAACCAAGCGCGACGAGACCCGCGCACGGCGCGTCGATCAGACGCTCGAGATGCTGCACGCCGGCAAGACGCGCAGCTAAACCTGTCGCGACAGGATCTGGCCGCGCCAGCCGTTGAGATTGAAGCGGTCCGCGCGCACGAACCCGTGGCGCTCGTAGTACTTGACGAGCGCGGGTGAATCGGCCCAGCAGTCGACGCGGAGCATCAGCGCCCCGCGCTCGCGCGCGATCTCGCCCGCGAGCTCCAACAGCCGGGCTCCGATCCGGTTGCCCGACAGCCGGCGAGCGCTGAGCAGCAGGAGCACGTACAGCTCAGGGGTCGGGTTGCTGGGCGCATATGGAGGGCTGGGCCCGGCCGCCAGCACGCCGACCACCGTGCCATCGTGTTCGGCGATCCGGATCTCGTTGTCAGTCAGCATCTCGCGGACCATCGTCGTCATGTCCGGCCTGGCGCTGAGCGGCTGCTCGCCCCACTGGCCGACGAGCCCGCGTTGCACGAGCCAGGCGATCGCGTCGTCAAACAGCGCCAGGACGGCCGACTCGTCGTCCAAGCCGCCGGATCGGATCGGCAGTTCAATCACTGATCCCTTTGTAGCGCGGCCGTGCTGCCTACGATCTCATGATCACCGTCGCCAGCCAGATCCTCGCCCGCCGCATGCGGCTGATCGAGCCGCAGACGCTAGATGTCGTCTGTGACGGCGACCTGCGAGTGCGGATGGACGATGGCGTGATGCTGCTCGCCGACCGGTGGGTCGCACGCGCGGAGCGCGACCGGCCGCAGCCGACGGTTCTGATTCGCTCGCCGTACGGACGCAAATCGATCGTCGGCCTGTTGTTTGGGCGCCTGCTCGCCGAGCGCGGGCTGCAGGTGCTGATCCAGAGCGTGCGCGGGACGTTCGGCTCCGAGGGCGAGTTCGCGCCGTTCGACGAACGCCCCGACGGCCTGGCGACGCTTCGCTGGTTGCGCGCCCAGCCGTGGCATAGCGACCGGATCGGGATGTTCGGGCCCAGCTACCTGGGGCTGGTCCAGTGGGCGGTCGCGGCGGACGCCGGCGACGACCTCGCGGCGCTGGCGATCCAGGTCAGTGCCTCGCAGTTCTACGACCAGACGTATGCGGGTGGCGGCCTGACGCTGGAGAACACCGGCTCGTGGCTGGTGCTGGTGATGGCCCAGGAGAATCGCTTCGCGCCGCTGTCGATCAACCGCGCGCTGCGAGGACTGCGGACGTTGCTGGATGAGCTGCCGCTCAGTGAGCTGGACGAGCGCGCGACGGGCACCGCGGTTCCGTGGTTCCGGGAGGCATTCGCCAACACCGCTCGCGACACCCCGTACTGGGCGTCGCGCGACTTCTCTGGAGGCGTCGCCGACGTGCACGCTCGAGTCCAGTTCGTCGGCGGCTGGTACGACATCCTGCTGCCCTGGATGCTTGAGGACTATGCCGCGCTGCGAAAGGCCGGGCAGGCTCCGCAGCTGCGGATCGGGCCCTGGACTCACACCGCGCCGGGCCTTGCCGCCGCCGGCCATCGCGACGGGATCGCCTGGTTGCGGGCACAGCTGCTCGACGACCGCCGCCTGCTCCGCGACAGCCCGGTCAAGGTGCTCGTGACCGGCGAGCGCTCGGGCGGTGGCTGGCGCGATCTCGAGGAGTGGCCACCGCCGGCGACCCGCGAGCGGCGGCTGTGGCTGTCAGCGGGCGGCCGGCTGTCCGGGCGGGCGCCGGAGCGGGACGCCGATGCCGGCGACCGCTATCGATACGACCCCGCGGACCCGACCCCGGCCGTCGGCGGCCCGGTGCTGCTCGCACGCGAGCCGGTGCGCGACAACCGCGAGCTCGAGGCCCGCGACGACGTGCTGACGTTCAGCACGACTCCGCTCGAGGCGACCGTCGAGGCGATCGGTCCGGTGCGCGTCGAGCTGTGGGCGCGCGCCGACTCAAGCCATTTCGACCTGTTCGCGCGTGTCTGCGACGTCGATCAGGAGGGCGCGTCGTGGAACGTTTGCGATGCGCTCGCAAGGGTCGCCCCGGGTGCGTTCGAGCAGCGCGAGGACGGCGCGTGGGCGGTCGCCTTCAACCTGTGGCCGATGGCGCACCGGTTCGCCGCCGGCCACCGGATCCGGCTCCAGATCTCGTCCGGGGCCCATCCGCGCTACGCACGCAATCCCGGCACCGGCGGGGATCCGGCGACCGCAACCCAGCTGCGCGCGGTCGAGGTCGAACTCCTGCACGATCGCGAGCACCCATCGGCGCTCGTGCTACCCGTCAGCTGACCGCTCGCACCTCGTCGCCGACGCGGATCTCTCCATCCTCGAGGATGTCGGCGCGCAGCCCACCCCGGTGCACGAGCTCGCGCAGGATCGGGCGCGAGGCGTAGCGCTCGATCACCGTGCACGGCTCGCACAGGCGCATCCCGCGGCACGGGACACCGCCGATCGTGAACTCGTGGCCGACCAGCTGATTGAGCGCGATCCCGCGGGTGAGGACGTTGCGCCGGTGCTCGTCGGGCTCGAGCGGCGGCTCGAACGCCTCGCACACCTCGACCTCGACGAGCGTCAGCGCGCTGCCCGCCAGCCCGGACGGGAAGGTGCCCTCGCCGGTCACGTGGCGATCGCCCTCGAGCCCGTATCCGGCGAGCGCGTGGACCGACGCCAGCGCTTGGGCCGGCTCACCGGCGCGCGCCGAAACCCAGATCGCCTCGACGGTGCCGCTTCCTGCCGGAGCCAGCGGCAGCGGCGGCCGCGCGAGCGCGATGTCGCCGGCCGCGATCACGAACCCGTCGAGCAGCCAGCCGTTGTCGACGATGCCATCGCCCGCCGGATCCCAGACGACGCCCGACGGGATTCCGTACATGACCACGAACCGGCGCTCGCCGCCATCCGGCGGCTGGAGGCGCCCGAGCCACGGGCCGTTCCACGAGAACACCGTCGCGTCAGCGATCCGCGCCATCCCCATCGCGAGGCCGGCGAGCCAGCGGCCGACGGTCGGCCCGCTGGTGGGGTCCTCGTCGGGGCCGAGCCGCGGCAGCTGTGACTGATCGAGCTCGAGCGCCGTCGCCAAGCACGCGAGAAACGAAGACTGCTCAAGCGACAGCCCGCGTTGCAGCTTCGAGCTTGGTTTCACAACTGAGAGCGTATCCCCTGGATATCCTCCCGCCCGCGTTGCCCGAAACCGTCACCCTGACCGGCGAGCTGAGCGCCGACGACGTCGCGGCGATCGCGGGTGGCGCCCCGATCGAGCTTGATCCGATTGCGCTCGAAGCCGTCGCGCGCAACCGGCAGGTGCTCGAGGAGATCCTGTCGAGCGGGACTCCCGTGTACGGGATCAGCACCGGCTTCGGCGCACTCGTCTCGAACACGGTCGCGCCCGAGCTCCAGCGCCATCTCCAGGTCAACCTGCTGCGCAGCCACGCCGCGGGGACCGGGTCCGACCTGCCGCAGGAGGTCGTGCGGGGCGCGATGGCGGTGCGTGCCAACGGCCTGATGCTTGGCCACTCGGGCGTGCGCCCGCTAGTGATCGAACGCGTCGCGGCGCTGCTCAACGGCGGCTACGTGCCGCGGGTCCCACGCACCGGCTCGCTGGGCGCGAGCGGCGATCTGGCACCGTCCGCGCACGCGTTCTTGCCGCTGCTGGGTGAGGGCGAGGCGTTCGCGCCCGACGGAATCCGGGTCAGCGGTGCTGAGGCTCTCTCGGCGCTCGGTCTGGAGCCGCTCGAGCTCGAGAGCAAGGAGGGGCTGGCACTGATCAATGGGACGCATTTCATGAGCGCGATCGGCGCGCTGCTCAGCGTTCGTGTCGGCCGCCTAGTGAATGCGATCGATGTCGTCGCGGCAGCGACGATTGACGCCCTCCGGGGCGCGCTGCCGGCGTTTGACCCGCGCGTGCACCGTCTCCGGGCGCTGGCCGGACAGAGCGTGAGCGCTGCCAACATCGCGGCGGCGCTGCACGGCTCGAGCCGCACCCACGGTCCGGGGTCGTCGCGGCTCCAGGACGCGTACTCGTTGCGGTGCGGGGCGCAGGTCCATGGCGCCGCGCGCGAGGCGGTGCGCTTCTTTGGCGAGATCGTCGTAGCCGACCTCAACGCGGTCACCGACAACCCGCTGGTTTTTGACGACCCGCCGGAGGTGATCTCGGCCGGCAACTTCCACGGCCAGGCGCTCGCGGTCGCGTTCGACGCGCTGCGCCTCGGGCTCGCGGATCTGGGCTCGATCTCCGAGCGGCGGACGTTCAGATTGCTGTCACCGAGCCTCAACGGCCGGCTGCCCGCGTTCCTGACCAACGATGCGGGAACCTCGAGCGGCTACATGGTCGCCCAGTACACGGCCGCGGCGCTGGTCGCCGAGCTGCGGGCGCTCGCGCACCCTGTCAGCACCGACAGCATCCCGACCTCCGACAACCAGGAGGATCACGTCTCGATGGGGATGACCGCGGCGCTGATGGCGCTCGATTCGATCGACCGGCTCGAGCGGGTCGTCGCGATCGAGCTGATGTGCGCGTGCCAGGCGCTCGACTGCGATCCCGGCGAGCCGGGTGACACGGTGCGGGAGCTGTACGCGGCGGTTCGCGCGCAGGTCCCACCGCTGACCCGCGACCGGCCACCATCAGTGGACCTCAGTGCGGTGCTACCGGTGATCCGCGACGGGAGCGCTGCGGCGATCATGGCGGCTGCGAGATGACCTTCGTGCCGGCCGAACGCCATCTGGCGCGCGCCAAGGACCTCGCCGACTCGCGCTATTTCGAACCACTCGACGTCGACGACCTCGCGCGGGCGGCTGGGTTGTCGCGGGCCCACTTCAGTCGCGAGTTCAAGCGGGCTTTCGGCGAGCCGCCGCACGCCTACTTGCTGACCCGCCGGCTAGAGCGGGCGGCGGCGCTGCTCCGGTTGACCGACAACTCGGTCGCGGAGATCTGCTTCTCCGTGGGTTTGCACAGCGTCGGTTCGTTCACCTCGAGCTTCAGACGCACGTTCGGTATGTCGCCGACGGGCTACCGCGTCTCACACCCGCCCGCCGTCGCGCACGCGATGGTTCCCACCTGCCTGCTGCGCGCGTACGCGCGGCCGCAACGCAGCACATTTGGAGAAGACAGCGGCGCCGACCAGAACTAGCTTCTGGCGCCACAGTCAACTTCAAGCAGGGAGCAGAGATGATCAAGATCGCAACCGCACAGCTGTGGGTCCACGACCAGGAGGAGGCGCTTGCCTTCTACACCCAGAAGCTCGGCTTCGAGGTCCGCGTCGACGTGACGCTCCCCGAGATGGGCAACTTCCGCTGGCTGACCGTTGGCCCGGCCGCGCAGCCCGATGTCGACATCGTGCTGATGGCGATTCCGGGGCCGCCGGTGATGGACCCCGACACGGCCGAGCAGGTCAGGTCGCTGATGGCCAAGGGGTTCGCCGGCACGGTGTTTCTGACGACCGAGGACTGCCAGGCAAGTTATGAGGATCTGATGTCACGCGGCGTTGAGTTCTCGGAGGCGCCCGAGGAGCGCCCATACGGGATCGACTCCGGCTTCCGAGACCCGTCGGGCAACAGCTTCCGCCTGACGCAGCTCAGCGAACTGGTGACCGGCTGAGCTGCGCCGCGCGAGCCCACGTGGCTGTCAGTTCGTGGGCTCGCCGTCGTAGTAGCCGAGCTTGCCGTCCCGGCGGCGGACCATCAGCTCGTCGGACTCGTTCGGGGGCCAGACGCCGATCTTGTCGCTGTCGGGGTAGACGGCGACCGCGGGCATCCGCGCGCTTGACCACATCAGCACGTGCGCGGTTTGCTCGCCGCGGTTGGTCAGCTGGTGGACGCCCTCGGGGCCAGCCGAGAAGCAGATCAGCGCCCCGGACCGGTGTGTCGCGACGCCATCCGGGCCGCGGACGTCGACCGGACCGTCGATCACCAGCGCCCACTCCTCGACGTACTCGTAGTGGTACGGGCACAGGTGCTGGCCGGGCGGGACCTCGAACAGCCTGACGCTCTCCTCGACGGCGCCGGCCGCCTTGCCGACGTCCGCCATGCCGCTCTTGTACCCGGGCGGATCGGCCTCGTCGTACTCGAACTGCGCTTCATAGATGTTCATCTGGCGGATCTTGCCAGGCTTGGAACGCTTTGCACCTATGCGGTGCTTAACGTTCCAAGCCCCGCGATTGCGGCCTGGCCGTACGAGATACCACCGTCGTTGGGAGGGAGCAGCCGGGGCACCAGCACCTCCAGCCCGGAACGCTCCAGGCCATTCCAGACGCTCTCGAGCAGCAGACGGTTCTGGAACACACCGCCGCTCAAGACCGCCTTCGAAAGCTGCCGTTGGGACGCGACATCGACGACGGCGGCGACCGTCGCCGCCGCGACGCCCGCGTGAAAGCGCGCGGCGACAACCTCGGCGGACGCCCCGGACGAAAGGTCACGGGCGATCTCCCGCACAGCCGGTCGCGGATCAAAGCCCGCGATCTCGTACGCGCCGCACTCGCCCCCCCGGCATGCGGCCGCCTCGAGCTCGACCGCGGCCTGGCCCTCGTAGGTGACCTCAGAGCGGATCCCGCACAACGCGCCGACCGCGTCGAACAGCCGTCCCATGCTCGAGGTGACCGGCGAGACGCTGGCGCTCGCCACGACCTGCCCCATGGCGTCCCAGCGAGCCGGATCGACGTGCAACCCCGGCGTCGGCGGACGCGGTTCGCCGAACGCCTCGGCCAACCAGGCGAACGCCATCCGCCACGGCTGCCGGATCGCGGCGGCGGCGCCCGGCATCCGCACCGGCCACAGCGAGCCGGCCCGCTCGAACCCCGTCAGGTCTCCGACCAGCAGCTCACCGCCCCAGACGGTGCCGTCCGTGCCGTAGCCGGTGCCGTCGAAGATCGCGCCGACGGCGGGCTCGGTGACGCGATGCTCCGCCAGACAGGCGGCCAGGTGCGCGTGGTGGTGTTGGACGCCGCACAGCTCGACTCCGTCGCGCTCGAGTGCGTATGCGGTCGACAGGTAGTCCGGGTGCAGGTCATGGACGACCACTTCGGGCGTGACCGCGAACAGGCGCTCGAAGTGCGCGATTCCCTCGCGGAACGCCAGCACGGTAGCGAAGTGCTCGAGGTCGCCGATGTGGTGCGAGACCCATGCGCGCGAGCCCTTGGCGAGGCAGAACGTGCTCTTTTGCTCCGCGCCGCAGGCGAGCAGCTGACGGTCGAGCGCGAACGGAAGCGGCAGGTGGGCGGGCACGTACCCGCGCGAGCGGCGCAGCGGCAACGTCCGGCTTCGTGCTACGCGCACGACCGAGTCATCGGTGCGCGTCTCGATCTCGCGGTCGTGCAGCAAGAACAGATCGGCGATCGGCGCCAGCCGCGCCAGCGCATCCTGGTCGGCAAACGCGATCGGCTCGTCGGACACGTTGCCGCTGGTCATCACCAGCGCGTCGCCCTCGAAGTCGGCCAGCAGGAGGTGGTGCAGCGGCGTGTATGGGAGCATCAGGCCGAGCTCGGGCGCACCGGGGGCGACCGCCAACGCGACCGGCGCATCGGCGACCCGTGGCGCGAGGACGATCGGACGCGCCGGCGACTCCAGCAGCTCCACCTCCTCGTCGCCGAGCGACACAAACGCACGCGCCGCCTCAGATGAGCGGACCATCAGCGCGAACGGCTTGTCCTCGCGGTGCTTGCGCGCGCGGAGCGCCGCCACCGCAGCCTCGTTGGCGGCGTCGCAGGCGACGTGGTAGCCGCCGAGGCCCTTGACAGCGGCCACCAGGCCGGTGGCGAGCTGTGCTGCCGCGAGCGCGACCGGGTCCTGGCACGGGACGATGTCGCCCTCCCGATCGACGACTCGCACGCGGGGGCCGCAGACGGGACAGGCGTTCGGCTGCGCATGGAACCGGCGGTCAAGCGGATCGTCGTACTCGCGCCGGCAGTCGGGGCACATCACAAACGGCGCCATCGTCGTCTGCAGCCGGTCGTACGGGACGCCGCGCACGATCGTGAATCGGGGCCCGCAGTTGGTGCAGTTGATGAACGGGTAGCGGAAGCGGCGGTCGGCCGGGGAGAACAGCTCCGCCAGACAGTCTGCGCAGGTCGCCGAGTCAGCTGTCACCGGCGCGTCGGGCGCGCCGCTTGTGAAACTTTCGCGGATCTCAAAGCCGGGCTCACCGACGAGTGGCAGCGAGTCGCTGAGGACGTCGTCGATCACGGCCAGCGGCGGCGCCTCGGTGGTCAGGCGTTGCATGAAGCGCTCGACCTGCCCCGCCGGGCCCTCGACCTCGAGCAGCACTCCGTGCTCGTCGTTGAGCACATAGCCCGCCAGCTGCTCCTGGGTCGCGAGCCGGTACACGAACGGGCGAAAACCGACTCCCTGGACGGTGCCCACGACCCGTGCCCGGGTCCTGACGGGGGCGATCACCCCAGTTCGACCAGCTCCCGGAGAATGTGGTAGGCGGTCGCCTGCGCCTCCTGGATCCGGGGGATGTACTGCGACGGGCTGATCACGACGTGGTCGGCGAGCTGTTGCTCGGCGACCTGGCCGCCGTCGTAGCCGACGAGCGCGATCGTCACCAGCTCGCGCCGTCGCGCCTCGGTGAGCGCATCGAGCACGCTGAGCGAGTTGCCACTGGTCGACAGCGCCAGCAGGACGTCGCCGGGACGCCCGTAGGCGATCACCTGGCGCGCGAAGATCGCCTCGGAGCCGATGTCGTTGGCGATCGCGGTGATGATCGCGGTGTCGGCCACGAGATCGATGGCGGGGCGTGGCGGCCACCCGTGAGGAGGCGCGACGAAGTCGGCGACGGCATCGATCGCATCGGTCGCGGAGCCGCCGTTGCCGAGCGCCAGCAGCCGCCCGCCGGCGTCGAGCGAGCCGCGCATCGCTGCCGCCGCCTCGGCCAACTCCGCCGCGCTGCCATCGAGCGTCGCGACACGGAGCGCGTGAACCTCGTCGGCCTTCATCAGCACCGACGCCCGGACGTCGGCAAGCACGGCCTCGCGGTCGTGCTCGCGCTCGGCCAGGAACGGGTACAGGAAGCTCGAAGCGCCGGCGTCGTGAGAGCGATGCTCGGTCCGGCCCTCGAGCAGGCCACGGTGCTCGAAGAACACGTGCACGAGCTCCCATAGGACGTGGTAGGTCGTCTCGACCATCTCCTGGCGAACGAACGGGTCATTGCTGGGGGGTTCGAACACCCATTCGGCGCCCAGCGCCGAGAACGAGATCGTCAGACAGCCGCGCCCGCGCGCGACGGCGATCGCGGCCGGCAGCTGGTCGCCGTCAGCGGGCTCACCGAAGCAGATCACGATGTCGTCGGGCTCTGCGGTCAGCGACAGCTCGTGCGCGAGCACGCCCGATTCGCCCATCAGGCCGAGTGCCGGGAGCGCCCGCTTGCCGACGATCACCGGGTGCACGAACTCGACGGCGACGTGGCGAACATCTGACCGGGCGGCGGGGGAGAGCCCCAGCGCGATCAGCCGGCCGCCGCGGGCGAACCGCTCCGCCATCC
>JBKQJQ010000003.1:0-2602 GCA_052147875.1 Solirubrobacteraceae bacterium
GCTTGGCAATCGGCGACCATGAACTCGCAGCGGGCGGCGAAGAAGCAGCCGTTCGGTCGCGCACCCGGTCGTGGCGGCTGCCCCTCCATCCCCTCGAGCACGTGCGCGCGGGCCGGGTCCGGGATCGCCCTCAGGAGCCCGCGTGTATAGGGATGGCCGGGGGCTCGGAACGCGCGCGCGGCCGGGCCGAGCTCGACCAGCCGACCGGCGTACATGACCCCGATTGTGTCGGCGATGTCGGCGACGACTGCCAGATCGTGCGATACATACACCGCGCCGACGTGGTAGATCGAACAGAGGCCGCGGATTGAATCGAGTACATGGCGCTGGGTGGTTACATCAAGACCGGTGGTCGGCTCATCGAGGATGATCAGTTTCGGCCGGCACGCGAATGCCATCGCGAGCATCACTCGCTGCTGCTGTCCGCCCGACAGCTGATGGGGATAGGAATCAAGCGCCGACGCCACTCCGTCGAGCCGGACTTCGGCTAACAGCTCGCCGATCCGCGCGTTCACCGCGGCGCGGTCCTGACCTTGGGGGTGGGCGGCGAAGATCTCGCGCAGCTGAGTACCGACCTTCAGCGCGGGGTTCAGCGCGCTCGTCGGGTCCTGCGCGACGTATGAAACCGAGGCGCCTCGCAGGTGGCGCAGCTCGGACTGGCTGCGGCCGATGATGTCCTGGCCGTCGAGCATGACGCTACCTCCGTCGATCGTCAGCCCGCGGCGCGCGTACCCCATCAGCGCCAGGGCGACGGTCGTCTTGCCCGAGCCCGACTCGCCGACCAGGCCGAGTACCTCGCCGGCGCTGACCGCGAACGAGACGTCGTCGACCACGTCGGTGTCTGACCCGGTGACCACCACACGCAGCCGATCGACCGCGAGCAGCTGATCCGAGCCGTGATCCGCGGCGCTGAGGCCGTCGTCCATCACGCGCTCCGGTCCAGAATCACGCCGGTCGCGATCACCATCTCCTCGGCGGGTCGATCGACGCCAAGCGAAGCACGCGCGATCGCATCGGTGAACGTGTTCAGCCCGATCGTCAACACTGCGATCAGGCCGGCCGGAACGATCACCGCCCACGGGTTGACCACCAGGCCGATCCGATTTTCGTTGATCATCAGGCCCCAATTGGCGGCGGGCGGCTGGATACCGAAGCCGAGGAAGCTCAGCCCCGCGATGATCAAGATCGAGTAGGTGAAGCGCAGCCCGACCTCAACCATCACCACCGACAGCAGGTTGGGCAGGATCTCGCCGCCCATCACCTTCCGAGCGGGAGTGTCCATCAGCTCGACGGCCTTCACGTAGTCGCGCTCACAGACGTCCAGCGCGACCGAACGAATCACCCGCGCCACCTGAGGCGCGTGCGAGATCCCGACGGCGACGATGATCAGCCAGATCTTCGGGCCCAGGACGCTGACCAGAAGCAGCGCAAACACCAGCTGCGGGAACGCCAAGAACACGTCCACGATCCGCATGATGATGCCGTCGGTCCAGCGCCCGTAGTAGGCCGCCGCGATCCCCAGCGCCACTCCCGCTGACACTCCGAGCGCGGTCGCCGCGGCAGCGATCGCGAGCAGCTCCCAGCCTCCGGCGAGAACCCGGCTGAGCACATCGCGGCCAAGCACATCGCCGCCCAACGGCGCCGCGGACGACGGCGTCGCGAACGTCTCCGTCACCGGGGCGACCGGCGAATGGGGAGCGATAAACGGCCCCAGGATCGCGAGCAGGACGACGAACCCTGCGATCGACAGACCGATAGTCCCGCGTCGGCTGCGCGCTGCACGCTTGAGGATCACCAACCACTCCCTCCGCGTGCCCCTCCCCGCCACCCGCGTCGGAGCCGTCAGCGCGCCGATATCCGCCTGCGGGGTCATCGCCCCGCCCGCCCCAACAGGACCGTCGTTCTCCGACGCCGGCTCATCGCCCGGCCCTCCGACGCGGGCTGGCCAACAACGCCACGACGTCGGTCGTGATGTTCACGAACACATAAAACGCCGCCAGCACGAGGACGATGAACTGGATCGTCGGGATGTCACGATCCGAGACCGCGTCGACCAGCGCGGCGCCGATCCCGGGGTAGTTGAACACGTATTCGACCACCACGATGCCGCCCGCGAGATACAGCAGGTTCAGGCCGATCACCTGGATCACGGGCGGCAGCGAGTTCGGCAGCGCGTGCACCAGCAGCACGCGCTTGCGGGAGATCCCCTTCAGCTCCGCCATCTCGACGTAATCTGACTCCAGCGCCTCGATCATCGCGCCTCGCATCATCCGGAAGATGTAGGGAGCGATCACGAGCGCGAGCGTCGCGATCGGGAGCACCAGCGCGCTCAGGTCGCTCAGCGGCGATGTGCCTGGCGGAATCACGGACACCGCTGGGAGGATGTGCAGCACGTTGACGGCGAACAGGATCACCACCGCGATCGCGACCACGAACTCCGGCATCGCGGTCACCGTCAGGGCAATCACCGAGGCGATGTGGTCAAACAGCTTGTCACGGCGAGCCGCCGCGATCAGCCCCAGGATCGACGCGAACAGCGTGCCGACCAGGCCCGCCCCGATCACGAGCACCGCTGAGTTCACCAGCCGCGGACCGATCAGCG
>JBKQJQ010000004.1:0-8882 GCA_052147875.1 Solirubrobacteraceae bacterium
GACCAGTCCGGCCCGACGCGGGACCGGATCGCCGAGCTGCTCGCGAAGATCGAGCGCCGGACCGGCGCCACGGTCGTGGGGCTCGCCGGAGATCGCTCGCAGCTGCGCGGCTGGCGCTTTGACCGCGAGCTCGCGCCACAGCTGCCGCTCGCCGCCTGACTCACGCCTGACCGGCGCCGCTAGGCTCCGCGGCCACATGAAGGGCCGGCCCGCACCCGACGACATCGTCGAGACGCACGAGCAGGGCGCCGCCAACCAGCGCGAGCCGCTGCTGGTGCTCGGTCCGCTGCGCGATTTCCTCGCGGGCTCCGGGTTGGACGCGCCGGCCGACCTGACGGCGATGCCGTTCGCAGAGGGCCACTCGAACGTGACCTACGGGCTCTCAACCGGGGTGGTGCTGCGCCGGCCGCCGCGCGGACCGCTGCCGCCCAGCGCACACGACGTGCTGCGCGAAGCGCGGCTGCTTGGAGCGCTCGACCCGACGCCGGTGCGGACCCCGCGCGTGCTGGCCGTGTGCGACGACGAGCGCGTGATCGGGGTTCCGTTCTACGTCATGGAGGAGATGCACGGCGACGTGATCACGAGCACGATGCCGGAACCGCTCGACAACCCCGAGCAGCGAAGGCTGGTCGCCGACGAGCTCGTCACGGCACTGGTCGAGCTGCACGACGTCGATTGGACCGCGCTGGGGCTCGACGGGTTCGGTAAGCCGACCGGCTACCTCGAGCGACAGCTGCGCCGCTTCAACGGCCTCTGGGAACACAACAAGACGCGTGAGATACCGGAGTTCGAGCAGGTCGGCGCCTGGCTTGCGGCCAACATGCCCGAGTCGCCACCGGCGACGATCGTGCACGGCGACTACCGGCTCGGCAACACGATGATCGCGCACGGTACGCCGGCGCACCTGGTCGCGATCTTCGATTGGGAGATGGCCACGATCGGCGACCCGCTCGCCGATGTTGGCTACATGATGATGCACTGGACCGAGGCCGGCGACCCGCAGAGCGCGAAGTTCAACCTCCAGCGCGTGACCGCGCAGCCCGGGTTCCCGACGCGCCGCGAGCTCGTGGCGCTCTACGAACAGCGCTCGGGCCGGGCCGTCACTGCGCTCGACTGGTACGTCGCGCTGGCACTCTGGAAGGCGGTCGCGTTCATGGAGGGCAACTACAAGCGTGCGATCTCGGGCTCGACCGATGACCCGTATCTGAAGACGTTCGGCGACGGCGTGCTCGAACTGGCGCGACGGGCGCTCGAGGTCACCCGCGATGGCTTCTGAGCCGGGGGGCAGGCCCTACCGGGGCCTGTTGGTCGACTGGGGCGGCGTGATGACCTCGGACGTGTTCGACACGTTCCGCGCCTTCTGCGAGTCCGAGGGGCTGGAGCCGGACGCAATCCGCGACAGGTTCCGCAATGACCGCGCCAGCCGCGAGCTGCTGATCGCGCTCGAGACGGGTCAGCTGGCCGAGGAGGACTTCGAGCCAAAGTTTGCGGCGATCCTCGGCGTGCCGTCCCCGGGTCTGATCGATCGGATGTTCAGTGCCGGGCAGTCCGACGAGCAGATGCTCGGTGCGGTCCGGCGCGTACGCGCGGCCGGCATCGCCACCGGCCTGATCTCAAATTCGTGGGGAACGCGGCGCTACGACCGCGCGCTGCTGGCCGAGTTGTTCGACGGCGTGGTGATCTCCGGCGAGGTCGGGATGCGCAAGCCGACGCCGGACATATACCTGCTCAGCGCGGAGCGGATCGGACTCGAGCCCGCCCAGTGCGTGTTCGTCGACGACCTGCCCCCCAACCTGGCGCCGGCCGCCGAGCTGGGGATGGCGACCATCCACCACCGCGACTATGAGCTGACGATCGGCGAGCTGGAGCGGTTGTTCGCGCTCGAGCTACGTCGATCCACGAACTGAAGTCGTTGGCCTCCGCCACGAGGGCCGGGGTGCGGCAACGGCCCGGCGTGGGCGAACCACACGCCGGGCCGACGACCGCAGCACTCTACCCGGCCGTGAGCATGTTCAGCTCAGCTTGAGCTTGTCGGTGCACGTCGTGTGGATTTCGTCAAGGCTGCTGCACGTCATCGTGCCAGTGCCGGTGACGCCCTTGTAGGCGCCGGTGCCACCCAGGACCTTGAGCGTCCCCGTCCAGTTATCCGCCAGGAAGTTCAGCGAGCTGGACTGCGGGGTCAGGTCATACGTTCCATGGATTGTCCCGGTGGCGAAGTACAGGGCGTACTTCGCCATCGTGTCGCCAGTAGTCGGGACGGTGAACGTGTCCTTCTGTACACCGCCGCCAAACATCTTGTTGCAGCTGACGGTGCCGAACTCGCTGCCCTGCGCAACCGGCGGCAACACACCCGTATCGCCGCTGGCGATGCTGATGCTGGTTTTGGTCACGCACGCCACTTTGGTCATGCTCTTGCCGCTGGCCGCGATTGCGGTGCCAGCCACTGATGCCAGCAGGCACACGCTGAGCGCGGCGCCCACGAGGCAGATACGACGTCTCACAACTACCTCCCAGTTCTTGGGTATGGAGCGATCACATCGACGGCCGGTCGACCGCCGATCTCGTCACGCGCTGCGGGCCGGGCCGGTCGACCGAACGACCGGACCGGAGCGCAGCAATTGCCTGCGGGTCCCAATCAGTGGATCCGGTTGGCGGCGGCTTCGTCGGCGGCCTTGATGTTCTTCGGCAGCGGCACGAAATCCAGTGCCGGGCCGAAGGCCTGTCCCGGGCCGATCGCGTACTTCACGAACTGCTGCAGCAGCGCGCCGTTCCCCAGCGGGTCGGTCGGCTGCAGGATGCAGTAGGTGAACGTCGAGATCGGGTAGGCGATCTTCGCCCGCTTGGGCGCGTTGACGATGTGGATCTCGCCGTTGGCCGCCTCGTGACCGACCGACGCGGCGTTTGCGATGTTGCGCAGGTTCGGCACCTCGAAGTGGTGCGCCTGGTTCTCGATCGCTGCGGCACCCATCTTGTGCGCGATCAGGTACGCGACCGCGATGTACGCGATCGAACCACTGGTCGACTGCACAGCCGTGACCATCCCGCTGTTGCCAGTGGCTCCCGGCCCGACTGGGAACGCCGGCTTGGTCGCGCGGCCGATCTGGGTCCGCCACTGCGAGTTGACCGACGAGAGGTAGTCGGTGAACGCGTACGAGTCACCCGAGCCGTCCGCCCGGTGGAAGACCGTAATCGCGAGGTTGGGGAAATGCTCGCCCTTGTTGAGCTTGGTGATCTGCGAGCTATCCCAGTTGGTGATCTTGCCGAGGTAGATGTCGGCAAGCACAGTCCCGGTCAGCTTCAGGCTGTGAACGCCGGGGACGTTCCAGGTGACGCCGGTCGCGGTCAGCGCCCAGGGAATCTGGAAGCAGCCGTTGCAGGCGGTCGTCGACGCCGACAGCGGCGCGTCGGATCCGCCGAAGTCGACCAGGCCCTTGGCGATGTCGGTCAGTCCGGCACCCGAGCCGACCGCCTGGTAGGTCGGAGTGGGGTTGCCCGTGGACTGTGCCCAGGCGGCGGTCCATTCGGCCATGATCGGAGCCACGAGCGTCGAACCGGCACCCGAAAGAGGGGCCGCTGACGCAGCTGCCGTGGTCGCGAAGCCAGACAGAGCAGCCGCGACTACAGCCACGCAGCCAAGTCTGGCCAATTTCTTGGAAACCAAAGCGAACTTCCTTTCCAGTTTGGGAAATGGTGGAGGTCTAAGGCCCCCGGGCATCGCTCCGGCCTGGCCGCCCTGTTGAGCCGTCGGTAGGATCGCCGCAGAGGTTTGGCCAACTGTTGCTGAGTTGTAACCGACACTTGTAAATCTCGTGAACGGGGAGGGGGGCAACACCCGGGCGCGGGCAATTGTCTACGCTGCCGCGCCGTGTCCTCGAGGGCTAGGCTCAGAATGACGCTGCCCGCGCTACCGACGAGGCGGGGGCGGCAGACCGTGGTCTCGGGTGTAGGCGATCGGATCCTGTACGGCGTCTGCGCGCTCGCGGGTCTGCTCGCCGCGTTCGTCCTGGTGGAGATCGTCTACCAGGTCATCCATGGCGCCAGCCCCTCGATCTCGCGCTTCGGCCTTGGCTTTCTCGTGCACTCGAGGTGGCAGCCGAACTTCAACATCTTCGGCGCCACGACCGCGATCTTCGGCACCGTCGTCTGCTCGCTGATCGCACTGTCGATCGCCACGCCGCTGGGGATCGCAATCGGGCTGTATCTGAGCATGATGGCGCCCGGTTCAGTGCGCCGGATCGTTGGCCCCCTGGTCGAGATGTTGGCCGCGATCCCGAGCGTGATCGTTGGGTTCTGGGGAGTTGACGTGCTCGCCCCGTTCGTGGCCAAGCATTTCGAGCCCCCTCTCCACAGCTTGTTCGGCTTCCTTCCGATCTTCGGATCGGCGCAGACGACCGGTCTGAGCGTGTTCACCGCCGGCCTTGGGCTGACGCTGATGATCCTGCCGATCATCGCGGCTCTCAGCCGAGACCTATTTTTGACCGTCCCCGAAGAGCTGAGGGACGGCGCCGCCGCGCTCGGGTCGACGCGGTGGGAGATCATCCGTGGCGTCGTGCTGCCGACAACTGCCTCGGGTGTCGCGGCGGCCACCGTGCTTGGGCTCGGCCGCGCGCTTGGAGAGGCAATCGCGGTCCTGCAGATGATCGGCGACGGCAACGGAGTACACACGTCGCTGTTCCTCCCGGGCGCCAGCCTCGCGAGCCGGATCGCAAACGAGTTCGAGTCGCCGGAGAGCAAGCTCCACATCCCGTCGCTCTTCTACCTCGGCCTGATCCTGCTGGTGATCGGGCTCACGACCAGCTTGATCGCACGCTGGATCGGCCGGCGGTTCGACGTGCAACGGACGCTCGCGCAATGACCACCCTGTCGGAGGGCATCGAACGCGACCCGTCGCTCCCAGACCCGACCGCGCCGCTGACGGCCTCGGGCAACCTGCGTAGACGCGACGGAGTGAGCCGGATCGTGGGGATCCTTGCGACCGCAGCCGCGATCTTCGCCTGCGGCCTGCTTGTGGATGTCATCTGGACGGTGGTGCGCATGGGCGCGCCGGCGCTCAGCCTGGGCTTCTTGATCCACAACTCGAGCGGGCTCGCCGGAGGCGGGATCGCGAACGCGCTGATCGGGACTGCGCTGATCGTCGCCTTCGCCGCGGTGGTCGCCTTGCCGGTAGGGATCCTCACCGCGATCTATTTGACCGAGTTCTCCAGCCCCAGGTCGCGTGTGGCACGCACCCTTCAGGGCGTGCTCGACATGCTGCAGGGGATGCCGACGATCATGGTCGGGATCGTCGTCTATGGCCTGATCGTGAGCACCGAGCACAAGGAGACGGGCTTCGCGGGCTCGATTGCGCTCGCGATCATCATGTTGCCGCTGATCGCCCGCTCGAGCCAGGAGGTCCTGAAGCTCGTCCCCGGCAGTCTGCGCGAGGCGGCCGATGCACTCGGCGTTCCGCACTGGCGCGCGGTTCTGAGCGTGATCCTGCCGACTGCGACCGGCGGGATCGCCACCGGCGCGATTCTTTCGATCGCCCGCGCGTCAGGCGAGACCGCGCCGCTGCTGATCGTCAACAGCCTCTACAACCCGGGCTCGACCCAGCTGATGATCTTCGGTCACGGGGTTCCGAGCATTCCGATGTTCATCTACACCACGTACGACCTGCCGACCTCGAACGCGGTCGCGCTCGCGTGGGCCGCGGCACTCGTGCTGCTGACGTTCATCCTGCTTGCCAACATCGGCGCCCGGATTCTGCTGGCACGTTCCCGTGCGAAGATGGGGATATGACGACCGGGGATCCTCGACCGACTGAGGCTCCGGTCGCGCGCCGGGTCCGAATCCAGACCGCGCAGGCGCCGCTGCCCGAGGCGCGGCCGGTCGACAACGGCCACGAGCCCGAGATCGCCCGCGAGGTGGTGTTCGACATCAGCGACATGTCGGTCTTCTACGGCCCGAAGCAGGCGCTCGGCGGGACGTCTTTGAAGATCTACCGTCACCTGGTGACGGCGGTGATCGGTCCGTCGGGCTGTGGCAAATCGACGTTCATCCGCAGCCTGAACCGCATGAACGACTCGATTCCTGGGTTCAGGGTCAGCGGACAGGTGCTCTACCACGGCCACGACGTATATGCGTCGGCCACCAATCGTGTAGAGGTTCGCCGCCGGATCGGGATGGTGTTCCAGAAGCCGAACCCGTTTCCGAAATCGATCTACGACAACATCGCCTGGGCGCCACGCAACCTCGGCATGCGCAGTGGCATGGACGAGCGCGTCGAGCGGGCGCTCACCCACGCGGCGCTCTGGGACGAGGTCAAGGACCGGCTGAAGTCCAGCGCGTTGGGCCTATCGGGCGGCCAGCAACAGCGGCTGTGTATCGCGCGCGCGATCGCGATCGAACCGGACGTGCTGCTGCTGGACGAGCCGGCATCGGCGCTGGACCCGATCGCGACGGCCTCGATCGAGGACTTGATGCACACGCTCAAGATCCGCTACACGATCGTGATCGTCACACACAACATGCAACAGGCCGCCCGCGTCGCCGACCGGACTGCGTTCTTCAGCCTTGACACGAGCAGCGGGGAGCGTGTCGGCACGCTGATCGAGTACACCGACACGCAGAAGATCTTCAGCCAGCCGAGCGACCCGCGCACGCGGGCTTACGTCACCGGGCAGTTCGGATAGCGATTGTCGCGCGTTACGGCGCCGCGATCGCGTCGTGCGGCACTTGCGTCAGCAGCGGCTGGCCGCATTGCCAGCAGTAGGAGGCGCCGCTTGAATGCGGCGCGCCGCAGGCCGCGCAGGCCCCTGCGGTGGAGGTCTCCTCGAGGCGCAGGATTCGCTCCACCTCGGCAAGTTCCGCATCTGCGTCCTGGAGCACGGCAGCGCGCTGGACCAGCACGTCGACCCGGATCCGATCGCGGATCGCCATCTCGTACGCCAGCCCACCAAGATCGAACTGAAGCTCGGCGACGCGAGCCTCGAGCTCATCACGCCGGCGCCTGAGATCGACCGAACCCTCGTCCTTTGGCAGCGAGTCCGACCGCAGCGGCGGGGCCCCGGCCGTGCCGCCCTGAGACTTCTCGTTTGCGATCCGGTCGCGGATCGCCTTGTCAAGTCTGGCCAACGGTTTTGCTCACTGCCCGAAGAAGCTGCCGGTGAAATGGCCGTTCTGGCAGCCCGCGCTGCCGGCCTTGCAGGCCGAGCCCGTGGTCACCGTGTTTTTCTGTTGCGAGGCCCCGCCCCCGAGCACGCTGGAAGCGGCGCTGGACGCCTTCTTCACGGCAGCGGTGGTCGGCTTGGTCGACTTGGCGGCAGCCTTCGCCTTGGTCGCCTCAGTCTTAGGGGTGTGCGCCGGTTTGCTGGCCGAATGATGCGTGCTGCCAGCCGACGCGCCGCCGACGACGGCCCCCGTCGCACCGGCGCCCGTCGCGCCGGCGCCCGTCGCGGCCGACCCGCCCCCGTTGACGGTGATCACTTCCGGCGCCTGGGCCTTCGGGGTGCTGTTGTTGCCGGCCTTGCCGATCAGTACTCCGACCCCCAACGCGAGCAGCAGCGTCGCGATCCCGGCGATCAATGTCGTTCCCGATGACCAAGAACGGTGGCGTTCCGGCGGTGGCCCGGCGGTCCTGGACGAGGTCGCGGCCGCCGGCGCGGGCATCGTCGCCGCCGAGAACCGGTTCGTTCCGCGCCGCTCGCCACACTGGACGCAGTAGCGCTGGTCGCTGGCGAGCGTGGCGCCGCAGTTTGCGCATCGTTCGCCGACAGAGTCGGCCAGCAGGCTGGCAGTCGGCGGTTCTAGCTGGCCGGCGCGTGGTTCGAGCTGGCCGGCGGGCGGTTCGAGCTGGCCGGCGGGCGGTTCGAGGTGGCTCGTCGGCTGATCGACGGCCGACGGCTCGACCCCCGTCCTCGCGTCCGCGAAGTGCTCCTGCGTATCGGTAGCCCCGCGCTGCTGCGGGGTGGCGTCAGGCACCTCGCGCCCGCCTTCCTCCTGGCTGCCGGTGCTTGTCACCCCCATACGCGCCGTTCAGGTTATTCGCCGGGTCAGAACGGGTTGTGAACGAGATGTGACCAACGGTTCCGCTCACCGCGCGGAATCCCGGAACGCCCGCATAGACTCCGAATCGTCACACGGGCGTGGCGCAGCTGCGAGCACACTGGCGCGCGACTCCCGACGGTGTGATTTGACGATCTCGATGACATGAACCGCTGCACGAACTGTCACGCGCGATTGGCGCACGACCAGCGCTACTGCTTGGAATGCGGCACCCGTCGCGGGCCGCTGCCCCCGCTTGTGGCAGGCATGATCGCCGGCATCCTCGAGCAGGGCCGCAACGAGGTGCGTGCCGGGATCGGCCCCGCCGAGCCGCGCCCGGCGCCAGCACCCCGATCGCCCTCCTGGCTACCGACGCCGCGCATGGCCGCCGTGGCAGTGCTGGCGCTGCTGGCATTCGGAACCGAGATCGCCGCCGCGATCGCCCCTGCTAGCGTCGCGACACTCGCCGGCGCGCCACTGATCGTGGTCAGCAACCCGAGCTCTCCCCCTCCGGTGACCCCCAGCAGCTCCCCCGCCTCCTCCGGGCCATCGACTTCGGGCGGCGGATCGACATCGTCCGGTAGCTCCTCGACGCCGGCGTCCTCGTCGACCCCGGCCTCGACCTCGACCTCGACCGCCAGCACCAATGCGGGCAGCAGCACCAGCAGCTCAAGCAGCGGCAGCAGTAGCAGCAGCACCAAGAGCAGCAATCCGTACGGGCTTCCCTCGATCAAGCACGTGTTCGTGATCATGCTCGCCGACGAGGGCTACAGCCAGACATTCGGCTCCACCGACCCATACTTCTCCAAGACGCTGCCCAAGCAGGGCAAGCTGATCCAGTGGTACTACGCGGTCGCTGG
>JBKQJQ010000005.1:0-2681 GCA_052147875.1 Solirubrobacteraceae bacterium
CCCAGCAGTTGCCGGCTCTCGCCGAGCTGGCGCTGCAACGTCGCGAGCGACAGGTCCTTGACCTCGTGCACCTCGGCATCGACCCGCCACTGGGCGGTGTACGTGTAGCCCCATTTGGAGCCGACGGTCAGCTCGTCCGAACTCAGTTTGCGGCGCCGCAGCCAGCCGGCCAGGAACGCCTCAGCCTTGCCATACGAGCGCGCGGCATCGAAGTACCGGACGCCCCGCGCGTACGCGGCATCTAGTACCGCATACGCCGCGTGCTCCATCGTGCGCTCGTCGGTGTGCGGGCCCAGGTCGGACGCGTGTCCGAGCGTGATGTAGCCGGGACGGCCGAGCGCCGCGAGCCCGAGCCCGATCCGCGGCGCCTCGCGCAGCGTCTCAGGCGGCCAGCTCATGGTCGGGATGGGTGGTCGGCACGAGGCACAACCTAGCGAGGTCAGCTCGGCGCGATCGGCCGGCAGGTTAGTCCGGATACGTCCGCGTCGGCCGGATCGGCCGGCAACTTAGCCCGGATACGTCGGCGTCGGCCGGATCGGCCGGCAAGCTAGCCCGGATACGTCGGCGTCGGCGGTATCGGCCGGCCAGCCCGGACGGCCTCGATGACAGCGGCCGCGTCGGCAGCGCGGTACTCCTCACCGTAGACCGCTCCGGGGCGCCGCGGCGCCTCCATGACCGCACACCCGGCGGTGCCTCCGAAATCGACGGCCACGTAACCGGCTTGCTCGATCAGCCCGGACACAACCCGCTTTGCCTCGACGTCATCGCCGCAAACCCACTGGACGACCTTGTCAGGTTGGGGACGATCCGCCGCCGCCACCTGGAAGGCAGCGGTCAGGGTGTTGAACGACTTCGTGTATCGGGCACCGGGCATCCTGGCCGCATTGAATGCCGCCGCGGTCTGGCCGGGCTCCGGCATCGGACCGGAGCCGAACTGGTTGGTCGTGTCGATCACGATCTTGCCGGCCAGCGGGCCGACCTGCTCGAGCGCCTCCGGCAGCACGCTCCACGGCACTGAGATCACGACGACCTCGGCCGCTGCGACCGCCGCCTCAGGCGTCGTGACGTGTGCACCGATCCGGTCTGCCAGCGCCTGCAGGTTCGCCTCGTCACGCGAGAAGGCGACTCCCACCCGGTGGCCTGCATTTGCAAACCGGTCCGCGATGTTCCCGCCGATCCGGCCCGCACCGATCACCGCAATCTCCATCTCTCTGTCCTCCGTCGGTCGCCTCCAGGTCAGGCTAGTGACCCGCCTGGCATCGAGGTCAGCGCCGACCAGCGGAGCCTTTGACCCGGAGGTAGGATCACGCGGTGCCCGAGTCTCCGGTCGCGTCGACGCTTGCGGCGATCGACGCGCTCGACATCGATGCGTTCACGGCGCTGTTCGCTCCGGACGGAAGGTTGCTGACCGTCGACGGCCGGATCGCGAACGGCAGCAGCGAGGTACGTGAGGTGATCGGCCGATTCGCCGCCCACCTGCGCGCCACCCATCACCGGCTGACGGCCGAGTGGCACCCTGAGCCCGACGTCTGGATCGCCGAGCTCGACGCGACCTACGAACTAACCAACTACGCGCAGCTCGGTCCGTACGCACGCGCGATCGTGCTGCGCAATGGCTCCGAGGGGATCCGCGAGCTGCGGATCTACGGCCTGCACGAGCGGCCGCTGATCGAGTCGACGCGCGGCTACCAGGAGGTGTACGGCAGTGGCCATTGGCTGCCAACGCTGTGACACGCGGCGCGCGTTGCTTATCAGACGGCCGCCGGCCCGGTGGTTTGAAAATCTGACGAGCGGGAACTCAGAGGCCAGATGGGAATCGAAACGGCTCGCCTTTGTGCGCCTTCGGCGGATCTGAGCGGCCGGACGAGGTCCTACGTCCGCGAGACTTTCCTAGCGGTCCCGGAGTCGGTTCCCGAGGCACGGCGGGCGATCAGCGAGTTCGCCGCCAGCGCCGGTGCGACGGACACGCAGCTGGATGCGATCAGGCTCTCCACCTCCGAGGCGCTGACGAACGTCGTCAAGCACGCCTACCCGTCGCGGACCGGACACGTCCATCTCACGGTTCGCGTCGCCGGTGGTGAGCTGTGGGTCTTGATCGCCGACAACGGCTGCGGCATCCACGCCGGGCGCGACAGCGACGGCCTGGGGCTCGGTCTGGCGCTGATCGCGCAGATGACCGACGGCTTCTCGATCGTCGAGCGCTCCTGCGGCGGCACGGAGCTGCGGCTCTGCTACACGCTGCCGGACGCGCCGCCGGTCCATACCCCGCTGAAGTCGCCGATGCGCCGGCTGCGCTAGCCGCGCACGAATCGGTCCCGACGCGCTAGCTGCGCGGATCCCTCGCCTCCGCCATCTGTCCGGCCTTTTCGCGCTTCTGCACCACGACGTAGTGCTGATGGCGCTCGACAACGTCCTCGGCCTGCGGCATTACGTGGTCGGGCGCAATGAAGAAGCGGCGGGGATGCGAGCGGATCTCCTCGTACTCGGCCGATGTGAGCTCGATCAGACGGCTGCAACCGAGCTCGCCGCACTCGCAGCGGAACGCGATCGCAGACCCCTCCTCGCCGGGCCAGCGGCCCGCCTCGATCGCCTCATTGACCTCGCGGAAGATCGCCTCGTTGCGAGCTATCTCGTCGGGGAGCCGAGCGTCATCCGCCATACGCCGAAATCCTCTCACTTCG
>JBKQJQ010000006.1:0-3257 GCA_052147875.1 Solirubrobacteraceae bacterium
CGAGCCCGCGCAGGCGCAATGGCAGCAGTACCCCGGCGACGCCGAACCCGAGCGACGGCAGCGCGACAATGAAAACGGTCCCGCGAGCGCCCGGCACACGCAGCGCCGTGCGCATCGCGCGCTCAGACCTGACCGTCCGTGGGGACACATGCCCGCTCGAAGCAAGGATCCCGGCCGCCACGAGCGCGAAGATCACCACACTCAGGCCGAGGAATGCCGCGCGCGGGCCGGTCAGCGTCGCCAGCGCGCCGACCGCCGGACCGACGCAGGCGCCGGCGCTGGCAGCCCCGAACGCCAGTCCCGTCAACCGCCCCCGGTCCGCTTCGGCGCCCAATGACACCAGCCACGGGATCGAGCCGGCCCACACCGCCGCCGCGCCGGCGCCACTGACCACGCGGGTCGCGTCGAGAGACACCTCGGTTCGGGCGACCGCGAACGCCGCGCACGAAAGGCCGACCACGCATAGACCGCCGATCGACACCCGGCGCTGGCCGAGAGCGCCGACCATCGCGCCCGCCGGCACCGCGGCCAGGCCGTATCCGATCGCATACGAGGCGCTCAGCACCCCGGCGCCAACGGGCGTCAGGTGCAGCTCCCGTGCGTACAGCGGCAGCAGCGGGCTGAGGACGACAAAGAACAGCGTTTCGACCAGCAACGCCGCGAGCAGGTAGGCGAACACACGCTGCTCACGCCTTGGCACGACTGATCCGATCTGTGTTGCCGTCATGCCATCAGAGGTTGGCCATCTTATCCTCCGATCCGATGACGGTCCGCCTGCTCCTGACCGACTACCAACTCGCCGTCGTCGAGCGATTGCTCGACACCACACGCACCGCGAACTTCGACCAACTGGCGGCAGCGGCCGTCGCCGACGCACGGCGGCGACCTCCCGAGGCGCGCCGGCGGCGACCTCGGCCGCCTCGGCCCCAGACAACGAGCCGCCTCTCCGGCGTGTGCCTTGACGCGCTCCTCCCCGCTGCGTCGGGTGGCTCGCTCGCCCTGAGCACCGGGCAGCAGCTTCGCCTGCAGCAGGTCACCGACGGCCAGTGCATCGACTTGCATGTCTTCGAGCTCGGCGGACGCTCCTTCAGCGCCGCGCGCACGCGGGCGCTTTACGGGATCCACCCCAGCGTCGGCGCAGCGCTGTGGTCAACCGCGCCCGAGGTGCCACTGCTGTCGATCGTCGCCGACACGGCCCCCGGGCACGATCTCTGCTTTCCGCCCTGCAGCGAGCTCGAGTACGAGCGCCACGCCGGGATCAGCGGGCACCTGGGATGCGCGGAGCTGCACAACGCAGCGCGCGCGCTCCAGGCGCCAGTCGCTCCGTCGACAAGCGATGAGGTGCTCAATTTGTGGCTGCCCAGCGCCGTCGACGACCAAGGCCAGCTCTGCTCCTGGCCGGCCGCCTGCCGCCGCGGCGACTATGTCGACCTCCAAGCCGAGCGCGACGTGGTGGTGACGCTGAGCACGTGCCCAGACGACCTGTTCGGCAGCTCGCAGTACGAGCCCGGACCGGTCCGGGTGATCGTCAGCGGCGGCGCGACGGGCAGCCTCGCGCCGCCCCCCGAGCGGACCTGGTCGGCAGCGCCCAGTTGGCCGAGTAGGCCGCCGGTGTCGGCGCTCGCCCGCAACGAGGTCGTCGTGTCGCTCCCGGATACCGAGCTGCGCGAAGTGGACAAGGTGGTCACCGGCGGCTGGCTCGGTTACGGCCGTGCAGCGGTGCTCAGAGCGATGATCTTCCGGCTGCACGAGTCGCTCGCAAGCGGGTCGCCGAAAACGCGCTAGATCGCCGCGCGAGCCCCCGCGTCGTCGCGGGCCAGCAGCCACATCGCGTCCAGCGGCCAGCTGAGCTCGTAGGTCTCGCCGACCTCGACCGGTGCCCTGGACTGTTGCACGCTCATCGTCATCTGCGCGCCCCCGTCGGCCTCAGCCACGCACGAGATCTGATGCCCCAGGTAGGCCAGGTCGAGCACGCGCGCGGTCACGCCGGCGCGACCGGCGTGAATCGGCGTCGGCGAGATCGCCTCGGGGCGGACGATCGCGACGGCGCTCTGGCCGACCGGAAGATCGGGAACCCCGCTTGCCCGGATCCGCCCGATGCCCTCGACGTCCGCCTCGTAGATGCCGTCCTCAAGACGCGCGAGGATCTTCCCCGGCAGCCGATTTGAGGCGCCGACGAACTCGGCCACGAACTCGGTCGCGGGTCGCTCATAGACGTCGGGAGGGGCACCGAGCTGCTCGATCCGGCCCGCGCGCATGATCGCCACGCGGTCCGACATGAAGAACGCCTCCTCCTGGTCGTGGGTCACGTAGACGAACGTGATCCCCACCTCACGCTGGATCCGCTTGAGCTGCAGCTGTAGCTCCTTGCGAAGCTTTAGGTCGAGCGCACCGAGTGGCTCATCCAGCAGCAGTACCTCTGGGCGCAGCACGAGCGAGCGAGCGAGCGCCACCCGCTGCTGCTGACCGCCGCTGAGTTGTGACGGACGGTTCTGCTCCCGGCCGGCCAGATCGACGAGCTTGAGCATCTCGCCAACGCGCTGTTTGATGTCCTTGGCAGCCGTCCGTCGCTCCCGCAGCCCGAAGGCAACGTTCTCGAACACGTTCAGGTGGGGAAACAGCGCGTACTGCTGAAAGACCGTGTTGACCGGGCGCTTGTGCGCGCGAAGCGCGGTCACGTCGCGACCGTGAACCTCGATCCGGCCCTCCGTGGGTTCGACCAGGCCGGCGATCATCCGCAGCGTGGTCGTCTTGCCGCATCCGCTCGGACCGATCATCGAGAAGAACTCGCCATCGCCGATGTCGACATCGACGCCGTCGACCGCGTGCAGGTCGCCGTAGTCGCGCCGCAGGCCGGTCAGCCGCACCCCCGGTACCGCTGCCCCGGTCGCGCCGGTGACCGGCGCCAGATCCGGGGTTTCGGTCGCCATCGGCTGCGTCTGGTGGTCGCTCACTCGGCCGCGCGCCTTCCCATCGCCAAGAGCTGGCCAGCCCCGGTCGGGCGCAGGAAGGTGATCAGTCCGGCAGTCCCGAGGGTGACCAGCGTGATCATCATCAGCGACGCTCCGATCGCGTTGACCTCCGGCGTGACGTGGAGGTGGATCATCCCCAGCAGGAGCACGGAAATCGGCTCAGCATTGTTGCCGCCCAAGAACTGCGAGACGATCACGTCGTCAAACGAGAAGCTGATGCACAGCAGACCGGCCACGAGGACGGCCGGCAGCAGCAGCGGCAGCGTCACGCGCCTGAACACGCGC
>JBKQJQ010000007.1:0-3754 GCA_052147875.1 Solirubrobacteraceae bacterium
AGCAGGTCTGCGGTCGACGCTACGGCAGGCCGCTGATCGAGCATCACCCGGTTCGGGTGAGGTAGCCGCGCGCCGCCTCAGAGGACCGCGACCGGATTCAGCGGCGAGCCGGTTCCGCCGATGATCCGCAGAGGCGCGGTCGCGAGCAGAAACTCCCACCGCCCGAGGCGCATGCACGCAGCGGCGAGGTCGTCGAGCTGCAGGTAGTCGAGCAGGTGGACCCCCATCGCCGCCAGCGCCAGAGCGTGGATCGGAAAGTCGACGCCCTCGGTACTGCTGGGTGCCGTGTCGTTGTTGCCGTCGCACCCCAGGGCCGCGACGCCCCGGGAGCCGACAAACCGCATCGCGGTCGGATGAAGCCCGGCCTTGGCCACCGGCGTGTTCCACGGCCCCAGTTCCGCCAGCCGGCGTCCGTGGCCCGTCCGCACGAGCAACACGTCTCCGCTGGCGACGGTCACGCCCTGTTCGCGCTCGGCGGCCTCGAGATCCTGCGCGAACACGTGCTCTCCGGGCTCCAACCACGGAACGCCGCGCACGCCTGGGATGTCGAGCAGCACGCCGCGACCGACGAGCCCGTTGCGGAGCACCTCGATCGAGTTGACCTCCGCGCCGTCCGCCGTGACCGCATCCTCGCGCCGGTCGTTATAGAGACGGCCCTGATACCCGACGTGGCAGAGCGCATCGATATGCGTGTGTCCGTCGTTGTGGTAGTCGAGCCCGACGTAGTCCTTGAGGAAGTGGACCGGTTCGCTGTCGGCGCCCAGCTCGGCGAGCAGTGTCATGTGGTGGTCGGCCGGCACCGGGTTGTGGACCGCCGGGGTGGTGTTGAGCGGCAGGCTCAGGCTGATGCTGACACCGTCACGGACCAGAGCGGCCGCGGCCGCAACCCGACCGGGCGTCAGCAGGTTGAGCGCCCCGCGCTCGTCGTCGGTCCCCCACCGCCCCCAGTTGCTGAGCTCCTCGAACAGAGCGGTGAACTGCTCGGCGGTTACCGTCGGGTCGGGCACGGGCACCATGATCACGCGCCGGCGGCGCGCGCTTCCCGCCGCGCAAGAGCCCGCTGGATGATCAACGTCAGCGATCCGGCGATCAGCAGCATCGTGATGTTGATCCCCAGCACTGCGAGCGCGCCGAGGGCCTTGGACGCCATCCCCGCGCCGGCGGCGACGCCGAAATACGCGGACGCGGGGATCGTCGTGACCGAGATCGCGACGCCGACGGCCGAGCTTGCCCTGGTCTCGAGCGCCAGCATCGCAACGACCCCGGCGGCGAACGCGACCAGCGGCGTCGAGATGTTGACGGTCGACAGCCCGGCGAGGAACGAGCTCTGTCCCGGGAGCAGGGCCGACGGCCCGAGGTGCAGTGTGCGGAGCGCGAACGTCATCACCATCGCGACGACACAAAGACACGTGAGTCCGATGATCAGCGCCGCGGTCGCACGCAGCGCGAGATGCCAGCGCGCCAGGACCAGAGCCGTCGCCGCGGCACAGATCGGCAGTGTGTCGGGGCTGATCGCCATCGCTCCGACGACCAGCGTCGTGTTGGCGTAGATCACCCCGAACCCTGCGATCACGCCGGCGGCCGCCATGAACACCAGATACCGGGCGAGCGGCCGGGCGTTGGCCCCCGCCTGGCTCAGGAGGTCCGCCCACACGACGCTCGCAAGCGGACGCTGTGCCGCGGCGGCGCCGATCGTGTCGAGCCGCAAAACGACCACGTCCTCGGCCGGCACGCCCAGTCGGTTGACGCGGGCGAGCGCCTGGTCGGTGGCGTCGTCAACCAGGTCGGCGGTCAGCAGCGCGTTGGCCGAATCGTCACCGCTGGTAACGATCACGTGGCGCGCCCCCGGGACCTGCTCGAGCTCGCTCGCGACCGCACCAATCACGCGCGGGACGCCGAACACTCGCAGCTGCAGCATGCGCCTGGTCCCGCTCTACCGCCGGACGCAGCGAAACCCGATGTGGCTCGTCGACGTGTCGACTGCTTCGGGCTGCCGGGCCGCGGGGCGGTAGCGCAGGCAGTAGCTCGGTGAGCACAGATGCGAGCCGCCCTTGAGCACGCGCCGCGGGATGTGCGCTCCGGGCTGGCCGACGTCGTAGCTCGAATCGGGATTCTCCACTCGTGGGTTGACCGGTGGCCCGCAGCATGGGCTGCGGACCGGCTGGGTGCCCGCGCCGCGCGGCGAGTAATAGTCGGTCGTCCATTCCCAGACGTTTCCGCACACGTCATGCAGCCCGTAGCCGTTGGCGGTGAACAGGCCGACTGGCGACGTGCCGCGCCACCGCTTGGCGCCGATGTTGCGCCACGGGAAGTCGCCCTGCCAGGAGTTCGCCATCAGCTCGCCGTCCGGGCGCTCCTCGTCTCCCCACGCGAAGATCGCTCCATCGACGCCGCCTCGCGCTGCGTACTCCCATTCGGCCTCGGTCGGTAGCTCCTTGCCGGCCCACTCGGCGAACGCCTGCGCGTCCGCGTAGGCGACATGCGTGACCGGATGGTCGTCGCGCTCCGAGTTGTCGCTCGCCGGCCCCCAGGGGTGGCGCCAATTGGCGCCCGGCACGTACGCCCACCAGAGCGCCGGATCGGTCAGCGGCACCGGGCCCGGCGTCGGATGGAATACGGCCGAGCCCGGAACCAGCAGCGACGGGTCGGCGTCGGGGTAGTCGGCCGCACTCGGTGGGTGCTCGGCGACCGTCACGTACCCGGTCTCCTCGCTGAAGCGGGCGAACTGCTCGACGGTCACCGGCCCGCGGTCGATCGAGAACACCGCGACCTCGACCTCGCGCACCGGCCCCTCCTCGACGTAGAACGCGGTCGAGCCCATCCGGAAGCGGCCAGCCGGGATCTCGACCATGGTGTCGCGGCTCATGCCGCACGGATCCTAAAACCAGCCCGGTCGGCGCTCTTTCATCCGATCTGGGTGATGTGTGCCGATCCGGGCGCCTCAGTGCTAGCCCGACCCCCAACGAGATGACCTGATCGATCGCCTAGCCCATCAGCGGGGCGAGTCTAGGTGGCCGGTCGGCCGAGTCGCCTTTCACCCGAACCGGGTGAGGACCACCGCGCACCCGCCCGCGAGGATGCATGCTGATGAGCGAGATCGGCGACACCCAGTTCCACAAGGGCCAGCCCGTCTGGGTGATCGAGGCCGACGGCTCACAGCGTGCGGCCGAATACGTGGGCGAGGGCGAGCTGAGCGCGTGGTTCGGCGGGACGCCGACCGTGTTCGTCGTCTTCAAGGACACCCGCGAGGGCGGTCAGGTGGAGGTCGATCGAGTGGTCGCACGCGACGACGAGTGATCCGGCGGCTAGTGTGTCTGCCGTGACCGGGGCGGACGTGAGCGGGTTGGACGATGTCGAAGGCATCCGACTTCTGGCGTCGGACCTGACGACCGTGGCGCTGCTGCTCAACGAGGTGCGTTACCGCGCGATGGGGCGCGTGTTCGGCCTATCCCGCGAGCAGGCGAACCTGCCGACGATGGTCCTGTTGCTCGGGGTCAGCGCCGCGACGCGCGAGACCGCGGTCAAGGCGCTGAAGGCGCCGAGTGGGCCGTCTGTGCCGGACGTGGCGCTCGGCTTGGGGGTGATGCGTGAGGCGCTGCAGGGCGTCGCCGGCCCGTCGTTCGACAAGACGCCGCTGTTCGGGACGCTGCTCACGCTGGCGGCGTTGGCACACATCTCTCGTCCGGTCGCGTCCCGGACGATGCACGCTGTGCATACCAGAACGCACAACGCGCGGCTCGCGTTTGAGCACCGC
>JBKQJQ010000008.1:0-3803 GCA_052147875.1 Solirubrobacteraceae bacterium
CCTGGCGGCAACCGCCAGCTCAACCACGCCTTCCACATGCTCGCGCTCTGCAAGCTCTTGCACGACCCCCGGACCACGGTCTACATGGCCAAACAGCGCAAGAACGGCAAGACCAACAGAGAAGCGATCCGCAGCCTCAAACGCCACCTCGTCCGACGCGTCTACTACCTCCTCCACGACCCCGACCGCATTCCCACGACACTCTGCTTGACATAGGAGGCTTGCGCGGACAGCAAGAATTGGGCCGAGTCACTCGCGTAGCGCAATCGGCCATCACGCTCCCCAACCCGCCTGGTAGTGGGCGCCGGGTACGGCGGGTGATCCTGCCGCCGAGCCCGCTCGACTAGCCCGCGCGCGCCTGGTTTGCGAAGCTCCCACACGTGACCGAGCTTCGGCCGCTCTGTCAGCAGGTGCTCGAGGCGAGCTGGACGGTGGGCGAGCGCGACGGCACTCCCTTTGCGTACACGCGCCCGAGTCCGGGGCGCTACCGCTGGCAGTGGTACTGGGACTCGTGTTTTGCTGCGATCGCCTGGCGTCATTTCGACCCTGCGCGTTCCCGGGCCGAGCTCGAGACACTGCTCGCCGCGGCGCGCCCGGACGGGTTCATCGGTCACACGATCTTCTGGGAGCATCCCGTCAGCGGCGCCAGGGAGTTGTTCTACAACGTGATCCATCGCAGCGACACGATGACTGCGACGATCCAGCCTCCGGCGCTGGCGCTTGCCTGGTCGATCGCGGTCGGAGATCCGGCGCGCGAGCCCCGGATCGCTGCTCACCACCAGACGGTTACGGACCAGCGAGATTTGGACGGTGACGGGCTGCTGTGGATCCTTCAGCCCGACGAGTCGGGCCTTGATGCCTCGCCTCAGTTCGACCCCATCTGGCGCGACCGCGCCCAGGGTCTACCGGGCTTCCTGGAGCTTGTTCGGCGCAACCGCGAGCGCGGTTTCCGCATCGATGCTGTGCGCGCCGACGGCGACCCCGTCGTCTGCGAGGTGATGACGAACGTGATCCACGGGCTCTCGCGCCTGGCGCTCGGGCTTCCGTCGATCACGCCGGCGCTGATCGACCGGTGCCACGATGAGGCGAGCGGGCTGTTCCTCCCTGTGACGCTGCCATCGGTCGGCGATCGGATCCCGCTTACATGGGCTGCGCTCTCACCGCTCGCGCTACCCGACCTTCCCGAGCCGATCGGCCACCGGCTCGTGGAGTACCTGCTCGACGGGCGCCGGTTCTGGACGGCCGTCCCACCGTCCTCGGTCTCGCTCGACGAGTCGGCCTTCTCGCTCAAGGAGCACTTCGACGGGCTGCGACGATATTGGCGAGGCCCGACTTGGGTGAACAGCGCGTGGCTACTGTGGCGCGGCCTCGTGCGACTCGGCTACGAGGAGCAGGCCGCCACGTTGGCCGGGGCGATCTCCGCCACGGTTTGCCGGGAGGGACTGCGCGAGTTCTACGATCCGCACGACGGCCGGGGCATGGGCGCGGAGGACTTCGCCTGGTCCGCGCTCGCGCTCGAGTTCGAGGATGCCGACAACGCAAGCGCCGGTCTCCCGGCGTCAGGCTGATGGGCATCGGCCCGGTGCAGGCCGGTGAGCAGGAGACCGCTTCGGGGCACCCCGCCCGCCGCGCGCTCAGGGATGCCGCGCATCACCTGAAGGGTCGCGCCCTGAAGCTCGCGGGCTACCTGCTGGTGGCCTACGTCGTGCTCAGGCTGATTCCGGCGCTCAAGCATGCGCTGCGCAGCCTCGAACACGTCTCGTGGGAGTGGGTGGCGGCGGCGATCGGCCTCGAGCTTCTGTCGGAAACCGGGTTCGTCGTGGCCTGGAGCGCGATCGTCGACCCTCAGAAGGTGCTGGGTCGCGGCGTGCGGGGGCGCCGCATGGACGAGCACGTCGCGTGGGCGCAGCTGGGAGGTGGCTTAATCGTGCCCGGCGGATCTTGGGGCGGAATGGGGGTCGGAGCCGTGATCCTCCACCGCTTCGGGATGCCGACGAAGCTGATCGCCGAGCGTCAGCTCAACCTTAGCTTTCTCAACACCGCTGTTGATGCGCTGGCGCTCGTCATCTTCGGCGTTGGGCTCGCGACTCGCGTCCTTTCAGGAGAGGGCAATCTCCTGCTGACGTTGCTCCCGGCAGCGCTGGCGGCAGCAGGGATCGCTGCCGTGCTCCTCATCGGCCGCCGCGCCAAAACACGCGCCGGGCGGCTGCAGACCAAGCACCACAAGGTTGCCGCCGCGGTGACCACGCTGGCGGACGCCGTGCAGGACACCCAGCGGCTGCTTCTTCACCGTGGTTCCCGGAGGGCTGTGCTCGGGATCATGGCCTATCTCGGGTTCGACGTCCTGATGCTATGGAGCGCGTTCCTGGCCGTCCACGCTCACCCGGTGCCAAGCTTCCCCGTCGTCATCATGGCGTACATAATCGGTGCCCTCGGTGGGTCGATCCCCTTGCCGGGCGCCGCGGGCACGATCGGCGGCATGACCGGGATGCTGATCGTCTACGGCGTGAACGCGAACACGGCGGTGGCGGCCGTGTTGCTGCATCAGGCGATCGGGTTGCTGGTCCCCCTAACCGGCGGTGTGATCGCCTACGCGATCATCCGGCACCGTCTTGGCCCGATCCGGCCGGGTCACGTGAAAGGTCCTCGCGGCGTGGATCCTTCCGAGGCCGCTGGGCAGCAGTAGCAGAGCCAGCGGCGAAGGCTAGTGCCCGCGCCCTGGCGCGTCAGGTGCTGGCGATCGCGCAACAGCGACGTCGTCGCCACACCTCGCGGCTCGAGCTCCGCGCTGCTTCCCATCACGCCGAGCCGGATGGTGCCGTAGTTAAGCCCGCCCTCCCTCGGACGCCTCGGTGGCCTCCTCGCCTTCCAGCGAAGGCCCAGGTGACGCCGCAGGTGACGTACTCAGCGACGCTTGGACAGCCGCGGCCTCCTCCGGAGTGAGGGCTTTCCGAACCACCCCGGCGCTGGTTGCCCCGATCGCGGCGATCATCTGGTCGACCTCACTTGCGCCAGCGATCAAGACGAGCGCCGAACCCGCACGCGGGACAGCGGCGCGCAGGCGCTCGGCGAGCGGCTCGGGCTCGGCGTCCGTCTCGCTCGGCTTCCCCAGCTGCGAGCCGATGATCCCACCGAACACCGTCCCCACCGCCAATCCGGGAGGTCCACCCAGGAGCGTGCCGATCACCGCCCCGACGGTCACGCCCTCCGTGGTTCCCCGCCCGGAGACATGAAGGGCCTCGTCAGCGTCGACGTAATGGCCCGCAAAGGTGCCTCGTAGCACCAGGTGGCCGTTCTGATGATGCTCTACGAACCCCACCTTGGACCTCCACGGCGCGGCCCCACCCGAGCGATCGCCGGCCATGGCGAACGCCTCGGCAGCGGAGTTCACGCCGTCAAAGCTCAAGAGAGCAAAGTCCGAGTTCACGTCGCTCTCACCGTACCTCAGGGGTAGGTACGCTGCCAAGCTGGGAGCGCCTGGCGCGAAGCCTCGCAAGCTCTCCCGCACCAATCAAGACCCGCCTGCTGGCGCTCCCGGGACAACGGCAGCCGGCTCGCGGTGCCTACAGTCTGTCGGGTGAAGACGCTCCACACGGCGTACCGGATCACTGACCTTGCCGTCTCGCTCGACTTCTATGCCGCGCTCGGCTACCGGGAGGTCGGACGCATCAGCCTGGGCGACGGGCCGACGCTGACGGTACTCAAGTTCCCCGGCGAGGAGGTCGTAACGCTTGAGCTGGTGCACAGGCCAGCCGACGGGCCTGTGCAGATCGGCACCGGGTTCAGCCACCTCGTCGTCCAGG
>JBKQJQ010000009.1:0-3136 GCA_052147875.1 Solirubrobacteraceae bacterium
CTCGCGGTCCATGGCGCCGGAACGACGCTGCGGCTTGGCAGCGGGCTGGTCGGAGGCGCGAGCTTCCACCTCGCGCCGCGCGGGTCGCCGTTCATCTTCCTGCTCGGGCTGGTGGCAGTCGCGATCGCGCTCTACGGCCCGCGCTACCACGAGCCCGGCGCCGGGACTGCCGTCTATCTGTGCGTCTACAACCTCGCGTTGCTTGCCTCGCTCGCGGTGCTGACCGCGGGCAACGTCGTGACGTTCCTCGTCGCCTGGGAGACGGTGGCCCTGCTCTGTTACCTGCTGATCCTCCGCCACCACAAACGCGAAGGAGTCGCCGCCGGGGCGTTTCTGTTCGTCGCGCTGAGCGAATGCGGGTTCCTGCTGATCGCCCTCGCGTTCGCGATCCTCGCAACCCGCACCGGGACGCTCGACCTCGCGACGATGGCCGCGCGCTCGGCGCACGTGGCTCCGGGGTGGCGGTCGGCCGTGTTCCTGTTGGCGCTGTGCGGCTTTGGCTTCAAAGCGGGGCTGGTGCCGTTTCACATCTGGCTTCCGGCCGCCCACCCGGTCGCGCCGGCGGACGGCTCGGCGTTTCTCTCCGGACTTGTGATCAAGCTGGGGGTCTACGGGATCGCGCTGTTCGGTGTCGTGCTGCTGGCCGGTGGGCCCGCGTGGTGGGGGCTCGTGACGCTGGGCTTCGGGGCGGTCTCGGCCGTGCTGGGGATCCTGTACGCGTTGATGGAGCGCGACCTGAAGCGATTTCTGGCCTACTCGAGCATCGAGAACATCGGCATCATCATCACCGCGCTCGGCGCCGGGATGACGTTCACCGCCTACGGGCAGCGGGCGATCGGCACATTCCTGCTGATCGTCGCCCTCTACCACACGCTCAATCACGGGACCTACAAGACGCTGCTGTTCCTAGAGGCGGGTGTGATCGAGCACGCCGCCGGCACCCGCGACCTAGACCGGCTCGGCGGCCTGATCCATCGCCTGCCGCGGACAGCCGTCATATTCCTGATCGGGACGGTCGCGATCGCCGCGCTGCCGCCGCTCAACGGCTTCGTCTCCGAATGGCTGCTGTTTCAGGGGCTGTTCCAGGGTTTTCGGATTTCGAGTCACACAGCCGGGATCTTGATCGTGGTGGCAGGGGCGCTGATCGCGCTTACCGGCGGCCTGGCGATCAACGCTTTCGCGCGGGCGTTCGGGATCCCGTTCCTCGGGATGCCCCGCACGGGTCAAGCCGCCCGCGCAACCGAGGCACGCCAGCCGCTGGCCGGCCCGGCGCTGCTCGCCGGCGCCTGCGTGTTCCTGGGGCTCGCAGCGCCGTTGGTCCTCACGGCCCTTGACCGGGTCGCGCGTGCGTCGACCGGGGTCGACATCCAGTCCGAGCTCGTCTTGCCGAAGCTGACGGTGATTCCGGCGCACACGAACTTCTCCGGCTTCTCGCCAACCTACCTCGCCGTCTGTCTGCTCGCGATGACGGCGGTCCCGATCCTGATCTTCCTCGCGGGGCGACCTCGCGCGCCCGGCCGACGGGTTCCCGTATGGGACGGAGGGATCCTCGCATTCAAGCCACGGATGCAGTACACGGCGACGACGCACGCCAACCCGGTGCGCGTCACGTTCGAGCCGCTCTACCGCCCGAGCGTTCACATCGAGCGGGCCTCGGACGACCCGGCCGGCCGTTCGGGGCCCGTCCACTACCGGTTCCGAGTCACGCCGATCTTCGACCGCTACCTGTATCGCCCGGTGATCCGGGCCGTTCGGGCGCTGGCGGCGCTGGCGCGCCCGATCCAGAGCGGGGACGTGAACCTCTACCTGCTGTACGTGTTCGTCGTGGTGCTGGTCGCCTACGCCGTCTACGCGAGGTGACCGCCCGGGCGGTCCGCGGCTTCACGGCGCCGTAACAGCCACACCTCCGCGGCGTGCCTGACTCCGTGGTCACCATCGGTCGTGAGGTAGTTCATCGCCGAGTCCGGATCGCGCAGCAACGCATCGGCCGTGTGCACGACCGCGAGCCGTACGTCCGCATCGGGGTCATCGACGAGCGCCTGGACCTGCACGCCGGTCTCGCGTGCGTTCAGGCGCGCAAGCGCGTAGACCGTCGCCCGCCGGCGCTGAGGCCGGTCGGACCGCAGCTCAAGAGATGTTCGCTGGATCGCCCCGCGCCGGGTCAGCAGTCGCTCCAGCGCACGCAGGACGGCCGCTCGGACGACGGCATCTGGATCCTCGAGTCCAGGAACGAGGACATCCGCGATTCGCTCGTCGCCGAGGCTCCCCAGTCTGCGCGCCGCGGCCCTGCGGACTGCCTCGCTGGGATCGTCGACGAGCATCACGGACAGGATCCCAACCTCTCGCGGGCCGGCCGCCCGGACGGCTGTCTCCCTGACCTTCAGATCCGCGTCGGCGAGGAGTGAGCTGGCGGCCGACGCGGGAAGCGCCGACGAATGGCGAGCGACCTCGAGACGAACGACCCGGTCGCGGTCGGCGGCGACCGGCGCGAGCGCTCCGCCCGGCCTTGGCGCCAGCCGTGCCACCGCCCTGACAGCCGCGACCCGTACCTGCGGATTGGGGTCCGTCAGCAGACGTGCACACGCAGCCGCGGCGTCCTCGGGTGCTCTGACCTGGACGAGGGCGTCAAGCGCCGCAATACGTACGCCGGCGATCGCGTCCCGCAGCGCGGCGCACAGCGGACCGGCCGCTCTCTGGTCGCCGAGCTCACCGAGGGCGAGAGCGGCCGCCAGCCGCCGTGTGTAGCGCTCATCGTGCAGGCCGGCAATCGCGAGATCGACCGCGCAACTCTCGCCGAGCCGGCGCAGGGCCCGCGCGATATCGGGCACGATCGAGAGGTCGGCGCCCAACAGCTGTGCGGACAGAATCGGCGCCGCGCGTTTGCCGTCGATCTCGGCGAGACGCCGTGCCGCGGCGCTCGCAACGCGCGGGCTCGGATCGTCGAGCGAGGCGATCAGCTGACTGCGCGAGTGCGAGCTGAGCACGGCGCGGAAGCGATCAGTGGGTCCGCCCCGCTGGGCTCTGCGGTCACGATCAGTGGTGCGTATCGGCTTCCATCGCATGCTCTCCTCCTGGCATCGATCGGTAGAAGCCATCAGCGTCACAGCGGACGCGGTCGCAGGCGAGCTTCATCGCC
>JBKQJQ010000010.1:0-3112 GCA_052147875.1 Solirubrobacteraceae bacterium
ATTAACTCACTCCCCTGGGTTGCCGCGATGGTAGCTAGCGGCGGCGAAAAGTCACACTTGGGTCGCCATCTGAGCAGGCCACCACCGCGGCTTGACCCGGCTGTTATCCCTCGGGAGCGGGCCGCACGTCTTCGACCGTCTCACCTTCGCCGTGAACCCCGGGCTCAGGGCCTCTGCGGGCCTTGAGGAAGTTCTGGATCCCGAGGTCGTCCACGAACGCCGCGATCGCAGCTCCAATCAGCGGTCCGACGATCGGGACCCTGGGTCAGCGACGCGGTAGTCCGATGCGCGGATCAGTCGGATCCGTGATCACGCGTTCGGGCCGCTCGTACGGATCGCTGCCGGCGGCAGGCGGATTGGCTCGCGGATCGGTCACGTCACGGAACGGTTGCGGGCTTCCGGGGTGCTCCCGGATCCTGCGGGCGGTCCGTCCTGCGGTTACGTCGGAAGGTTGGTCAATCATTTGCTCCTCCAATCTATCGTGCTACGATATCGTATCACGATATGGACCTGGACCAGTCCGACTTCCAGCACCTTCTCGCGTTGCGCACAGGCCTGAGGCAGTTCCTCCACTGGAGCGAGCTGCAGGCCAGAGCGGCGGGGATAACTCCCGGCCAGCACCAGTTGCTGCTCGCGATCAAGGGCCATCCGGACCCCGACGGACCGAACGTAGGCGACATAGCCAACTACCTTGTCCTCCGCCACCACAGCGCCGTTGGCCTGATCGACCGCGCGGTCGCCGCTGGCCTCGTGACCCGCGCGCCCGACGCCGCCAACCACAGCAGTGTCAGGCTGGCGCTCACGCCGGCCGGGCTCGAGAAGCTGGATCGGCTCAGCGAGACCCACCTCGAGGAGCTCAAGCACCTCGCGCCGGCGATGCGCTCACTGTGGGACGCGCTCGACGCGCGCGAGATGGCAGCGAGTCTGAATCAGGCCCAGGACACCCGATTCCTCGATCTACTCCCTGGGAGGGAACAATGACCACGGATCGATCCCATACAGACAACGCCCAGATGGAACCTACCGAGCAGCCGGTCCAACCGGAGATCCCTCGCTCGAAGTTCGCACGCGGGATGCTCCGCGAGGATCGCGACCCGTTCGCGCTCCGGCTCGGAGGATTCGGCGACGGGCAGCGAACGGTGCCGCCATTGGCCGGAGGTCCTCACCGTGGGCGCTTCAGCGAAGGCCAGGAGATATTCGGCGACGAGGATCCAGAGCGGCACATCCGCCGTCGATACAGCGAGGGACTTGAGAGCCAGCGTTCAGCCTGACCGTGAGTGCGGGCGGAGGTGTCTGGGTTCACGACATATGTCTCAGGTGATAGGTCCCTCATGAGTCGGGACATAGGTCACACCCGTGGAGGGGTTGAGGCTTGGGTTGCGGCGGTCGTCGCGGAGGCGCGAGCGGAGCGAGTGCCGGAGCGGCGAGTGCCGGAGCGGCGATCGCCGGGCGCGGCTTGTCCGGGGGTGGGCGGACAGTCGCGCGCATGTCCCGATCTCGTGTTGCTGTTCTCCAAATCGTTTCCAAGCAGCTGACGGTCACCGCGGCTGCGGCCGAGTTCGGGATCTCCCGCCGGCATCTCCACCGCCTCCTCGTCCGTTACCGAGAGGGCGGCCTGGACGCCTTGGAGCCGCGGTCCCGCCGTCCGAAGACCACGCCGATCGCCACGCCTGAGACGGTTCGTCAGCGAGTGATCGAGCTGCGAGCGCAGCTCACCGCCGACGGGCTTGACGCCGGCCCCGAAACGATCCGTTGGCACCTCGAGCGGGAGGGTCTGGGAGCGCCGTCGACCTCCACGATCCGGCGGGTCCTGCACGAGGTCGGGCTGATCAGCCCTGAGCCCAGAAAGCGCCCAAGGTCCTCCTACACGCGGTTTGAGATGGCGCAGCCGAACGAGATGTGGCAGTCGGACTTCATCCACTGGCGCCTCGCGGTCGGGACCGATGTCGAGGTCCTGAACTGGCTCGATGATCACTCCCGCTACCTGCTCTCCTGCACCGCCCATCAGCCCGTCACCGGCGATGACGTAGTGACCGTATTCCTAGGCGCCATCGAAAAATACGGCCCGCCGGCCAGCACCCTCACGGACAACGGCAGCGTCTACACCTCCCGCTTCACCGGGGGCCGCAACGCGTTCGAATACATCCTCCCGATCCTCGGCATCCGCCAAAAGAACGGATCCCCCGGCCACCCCCAAACCCAAGGCAAGACCGAACGGTTCCACCAGACCCAGCAACGCTGGCTCAGGGCCCGGCCAACGGCGCGCAGCGTCGCCGAGCTGCAAGCCCAGCTGGACGAGTTCCGCGCGCATTACAACGAGCGGCGCCCTCATCGAGCCCTGCATCGCAGAACCCCGGGCGACGCCTACCGCGCTACCCCGAAAGCCTCCCCGGCGAGCAACGGCCACCAGCCCGGTCATTTCCGCCTGCGCTACGACCGGCTCGACACCAAAGGCAAGATGACCCTCCGCCGCGCCGGACGCATGCACCACCTCCACACCGGCACCACCCACGCCCGCAAACGCGTCCTCGCGTTCGCCGACGACCACCACATCACGGTCGCCGAGCTCACCACCGGCGAAGTCCTCTCAGTCCATCTGATCGAGCCGAACAAGACCTACTGGCGCAACCAAATGCGAGAGCCCGGCCGATGGCCGAGCTCCCAAAAGTGAGACCTATGTCGCGACTCAGGTGTGACCTATGTCCCGACTCATCACAAGGTGGAGCTAGGGGGACTCGAACCCCCGACCTCCTGGGTGCGATCCAGGCGCTCTCCCAACTGAGCTATAGCCCCGTGCGCGCGCGCCGACAGCCGTGCGCTGGACAACCGAAGTGTAGTCGCAGGACGCTGCCGCACGAGCACGCAGTATGGTTTGCATGCGCATGGGATTGCTCGATGAGGCCATCCGCGATCACCTGGAGCTGAAGCGCCTTCGCGGCGCGGATCCAGGCGAGGTCGCTCGTGAGCAGAGGGAGGCCCTGGACCCCGTGTTCGCGGACGAGGACGTCGCGGTCGAGGACGATCCACTCCTCGCTCTGGAGGACTTGGTCGTCGAGGCCCACGCCACGCCCCCGCCGATCGTAGGGTATGAAGCCGACCCCGTGGCAGCCGC
>JBKQJQ010000011.1:0-8844 GCA_052147875.1 Solirubrobacteraceae bacterium
GGCGAGGCCCCGGCAATCGGACGTGTGGCGGCGCTGGACGCGGGGCTGCCGGTTACGGTCGCGGGCCTGCAGATCGACCGGCGCTGCGGCTCCGGGCTCCAAGCGGTCCTGCAGGCGGCGCTGCAGGTCAAGGCCGGTGACAGCGGCCTGGTCGTCGCTGGGGGTGTTGAGAGCATGAGCCAGGCCGATTACTACTCGACCACACTCCGCAGCGGCCGTTCCGGCCCGGAGGTTTCCTTTGTCGATCGGCTTACACGGGCGCGCGTCACGGCAGGCGGACGTAACCATCCCGTGCCCCACGGGATGCTCGAGACGGCCGAGAACCTGCGTCGAGAATTCGACATCTCGCGGGTCGCCCAGGACGAGCTGGCCTGCAGCTCGCACGAGCGCGCCTGTGTGGCCCGGAACCGAGGTTCGTTCGCCGATGAGATTGTGGGCATCGACTTGCCCAGACAGCGTGGCGACGACGGGCATCGCGTGACCGAGGACGAGCATCCGCGCGAAGACGCGACTCCGCAGGTGCTGGCCGGGCTACGCCCGGTGCTGCGCGGGGTCGACCCCGGTGCCACCGTCACCGCGGGTAACTCGTGCGGCCAGAGCGACGGGGCGGCGGTCTGCATCGTGACCAGCGGCCGGCGGGCCGCCGAACTCGGGTTGCGACCTCTGGCCCGGGTCCTCAGCTGGGCCGTCGCCGGAGTTGCGCCACGGGTAATGGGCATCGGTCCGGTGCCGGCCACCGCGCGGGCGCTCGACCGCGCGGGCATCGGGCTGGCTGACGTCGATCTGATCGAGCTGAACGAGGCGTTTGCTGCGCAGGTGCTCGCCTGTACGGCCACATGGGGCCTGACGCGATCTGACTTCGAGCGTCTGAACGTCAATGGTTCGGGGATTTCGCTCGGACACCCCGTCGGAGCCACCGGTGCCCGGATCCTCGCGAGCATGCTGCGCGAGCTCGACCGCCGTCAGGGCCGCTACGCGCTCGAGACGATGTGCATCGGCGGCGGCCAGGGGCTGGCGGCGGTGTTCGAGCGCGTCGTGATCTGAGCGAGGCGCGCCTACAGCTCGATTTGGAATGCCCTTGACCGGGTTGGTACGCTCCCCGCCAGAGAAAAACTGCACGCCATGTGCAGATTGTGCACAGCACTCCGAAGGGCACTGGACGTCTTCGGCGGCCGGCTTGCTGGCCCGCCGCGACGGACCAGCCAGCCTGCGGAGTGCTCGACTCCAAGGCGGTGAGGGATGGGATCTGAACAGTGGCGCCTAGACATGGACCCCGGCATGCCGGGGATCTCGCGGCGGACGCTTCTGCGAGGCGCCGCGGCGGCCGGCCTCGGCGCGGGGGCAGCCGCGCTGCTGAGCGCCTGTGGCGGCAGCTCGACGGCCGCGACCGGTGTCAAGACTGCGATCAACGCTGGCCTGGCGAGCCCCGAGCACCCGGTCACCTGGCCGATCACCGGAGGGCCGATCGCGTCCGGCTTGCAGCCTGAGCACAACGCGACGCTCAAGATCTACAACTGGGTTGCGTACCTCAACCCGCAGGTGGTCAAGAACTTCTGCAAGAAGTACAACTGTAAGTCGGAGCTGACGACCTACGGCACGATGCCGGAGGCGATCGAGAAGCTCTCGACCGGGCAGGTCGCGGCCGACGTGTTCTTCCCACGGATCGATGAGCTCGAGCAGATCATCGACGGGAAGCTGATCCAACCGCTGAACCACAGCTACATCTCCAACTACAGCAACCTGTGGTCACAGCTCCAGAACCCGTTCTACGACGTCGGCTGGCATTACACGGTCCCGTACACCGTTTACACGACCGGGATCACCTGGCGTAAAGATCACGTCTCGAAGTCCAACGATCCGACGACGCTCGGTTGGGCGACGCCGTGGCAGGGCCAGTACAAGGGCAAGGTCGCCGTGCTCGATGACTACCGCGACGGAATGGTGCTGGGTCTGCTCAAGAACGGGATCTACGACCTCAACACATCGGATCCCGCACGGATCACCAAGGCCAAGAACTCCCTGATCGATCTCTCAAGCCTGACCAACGTCCACGTCGATCTCAACGATTACACGAACGTGCCGAGTGGCCAGATCTGGATTCACGAGGCGTTCTCCGGTGACATGGCGCCGGCAGCCTCGTACATGCCCAAGGGCACCAGCGTCGACGTGATCGGATACTGGTTCCCCAGTGACAACCGGGGGCCAGTCGGCAACGACACGGTCACTATCCCTCGCTCGGCGACCAACCCGGTGCTCGCGCACCTGTTCCTCGATTACCTGCTCGAGCTCAACAACGCGCTCGAGAACACGAGCTACATCGGCTACATGCAGCCGATCAGCGGGGTCACGCCGCAACGGTTGGTCGCGGAGAAGATCCTGCCTCCGAGCCTGACGACGACGACCGTGCTTCCGTCGCAGCTCGAGGGGGGCATCCGCGAGCTTCAACTATCGCCCGCCACCAATGCGCTGTGGGAGCAGGCCTGGCAGGAGTTCACTCACGGCGCGTGACGCGCGTGTCCAAATCCACCGCGCAATCCGTCATGGCCCCGCGGGGCACTGTGCTCTGGGTCTGTCTCGCGGTGCCCGGGGCGCTATGGCTGCTGCTCCTGTTCGCGGTCCCCTTCTACGCAATGGTCGCCGTCGCCGCCGGCCAGACCAACCAGCTGTTCGGGACGCCGATCGCGGTTTGGAATCCGATCCAGTGGTCGAGCGCCAATTTCAGCGTCGTGTGGCACGACCTGGTCGGGACCGGGGCGTACCTCGGACCGCCGCTGTTTCGCACATTCGCCTACACCCTGATCGCGACGGCGCTCGCGCTCGTGATCGCCTACCCGGTGGCGTACTTCGTCACTCGCTTCGCCGGCTCTCGCAAGAGCCTGTTCCTGGCACTCCTGATCGCGCCGTTCTGGGTCAGCTACATGATGCGGATGCTCGCGTGGATCAACCTGCTGCAGACCGACGGATACGTCAACCGGGTGCTGACCTTCCTGCATCTGGTCAGCCAGCCGGTCGATTGGCTGGGCGGCCTTCACGCCACGGTCGTGCTGGGGCTCGTGTACGGATACATCCCGTACCTGATCCTCGTCCTGTACGCCGGCCTCGACCGGATCGACGGCGGCCTGATTGAGGCATCGCGCGACCTTGGCCTCGGGCGCTTGCGGACCTTCCGGCACGTCACGCTGCGACTCAGCGCTCCGACCGTACTGGCCGGCGTGATGATCACCGCGCTGCCGATGGCCGGCGATTACTTCACGAACCAGCTGCTGTCGGCGACCCCCTCGACGACCGAGATCGGCAACGAGGTAGAGAGCATGCTCTCACTGCCCGGCTCCAACGGGCAGGGCGCCGCACTCGCGCTGATCGTGCTGGCATTGCTGGCGATCCCGATCCTCTTCTATGTGCGCTCGACCGCGCACGCGGCTCGGGAGCGAGCGACCTGATGGGTGTCGTATCGCTGGAGACCGGGCGGGTAGCCGAGGTCGCCCGCGGGCCCCGCCGGACTTGGTGGCGGCGCGGCATGACGCGACGGCCGTTCTTCCTCGAGGCGTTCACGTGGGTGTACCTCGCGTGGTCGCTGTTGCCGATCTGTATCGCGGTCTTGTTCTCGTTCAACTCCGGCAAATCGAACAGCACCTGGCTGGGCTTCTCACTGCGGTGGTACCTGACTGACCCAAACGACTCCGTGCTGCACAACGCGGCGCTGCACACCGCGGTGATCCAGACACTGCGCTTGGGCGTCCTGACGACCGTGATCGCCGTGCCACTCGGGGTCGCGTTCGCGATCGGACTCGACCGCTGGCACGGCCGAGTTCCCAACGGGCTGAGCTTTCTGATGCTCCTGTCGTTCGTCGTCCCCGAGCTGCTGCTTGCGGTGGCGCTGACGTTCGTGTTCACCCAGCTGTTCACGTTTGTCCACTTCGGCACTGGGGCCGAGGTGCTCGGCCTGGTCGCCTGGAACCTCTCGTGGCCGGCGATCATCGTCCGCGCGCGCCTGCTGACGATCGGCTACGACTACGAGGAGGCGGCTGCCGATCTCGGTGCTTCCAGGCCGTCCGCGATCTTCAGGGTGCTGCTGCCGCTGCTGATGCCGGCGATCTTCGCGAGCGCCGTGCTCGTGTTCGCTTCGGTGATCGACGACTTCGTGCTCGTCGAGCAACTGTCGTCGAGCGCCGCCACGCAGTCGATGGCGGTCGTGATCTATTCAAACGTCCACGGCGGGCTGGCCGGACCTGCGCTCAACGCGCTGGCGACGCTGATGCTGCTGTTCTCGATCATCCTCGCGAGCGCCGGCTACCTCGGGTACCGGTTCATGACCCGCGGCGAGCGTGGCAGCAGCATCGATGCCCTGACCCGTCTTGCGAACGCATGACGACTCCCTGTCTTCGTCAGGACACTACGCATGCCGGGTGAAATCAGCATCGTCGAGCTCGTCAAGGCGTACGGGCAGGTGGTCGCCGTCGATGGAATCTCGCTCGAGATCGCCGCCGGCGAGTTCTTCTCGCTGCTTGGCCCGTCGGGTTGCGGCAAGACCACAACCCTGCGCTGTACCGCCGGATTTGAGCAGCCACAAACCGGCCGCGTATTCCTCGATGGCTGTGACGTGACGTCCGTGGCTCCCAACCGACGCAGAGTGAACACCGTGTTTCAAAGCTACGCCCTGTTCCCGTTTCTGGACGTCGCCGACAACGTCGCATTCGGGTTGAAGTACGCGCGTGTGTCAAAGACCGAGCGGCGCACGCGTGTCGCGAAGGCGCTTGAACTGGTGCGGCTCGACGGTTATGAGCGCCGACGTCCCGCGCAGCTGTCGGGGGGCCAGCAGCAGCGCGTGGCGCTGGCGAGAGCGCTGGTGCTCAATCCGGCGGTGCTGCTGCTCGACGAGCCGCTCGGGGCGCTCGACGCCAAGCTGCGGCGGATCCTGCAGGTCGAGCTCAAGGCGCTCCAGGAGCAGGTCGGGATCACGTTCCTGTACGTGACCCACGACCAGGATGAGGCGCTGACCATGTCTGACCGCCTCGCCGTCATGTCGGAGGGCCGCATCGAGCAGGTTGGCGCGCCGCGAACCGTGTACGACGAGCCCGCCAACGCCTACGTGGCCGACTTCCTCGGCGTATCGAACCTGATGTCCGCGCAGGTCCAGGCTCCTGGAAGCGGCTCCATGCCCTGTCGTCTTCGTCTCGGCGAGTTCGAGCTCTGGGCCGAATGCGGCGAGCTCGGTGCCACCGGTGCGGTGAAGCTTGCGGTCCGCCCGGAACGAGTGCAGCTGCATCCGTTTGACTCCGATGGAGCGAACCGCCTCCCTGGAATGATCGAACGGGTCGTGTTCACCGGGTCGGCGAATCAGGTGTTCGTGACGCTGGCTCCGGGCGATCGGATCCAGGCGATGATCACCAACTCGGCCGGGCCGTTCCCGTGGCCCCAGGGAACCCCGGTCACGGTCGAGCTGCCGGCCGATTCCGTACGCGTCCTGGCCAACCCGCTCGCCGCGGCGCCAAACGAGCCGGGACTCGACGCCGGTCAGACACCTTCGCTTGCGAGCTCGGCCCGTTGACGACCACGATCGCAACCTGTGCGTTTCCGGCAACGGACGACGTGGCCAAGAGCCTGGCGCTTCACCTCGACTACATCGACGAGGCCGCCAGACGCGGAGCCGCGCTGGTCGTGTTCCCCGAACTCAGCCTGCACAGCTACCCACCCGACGTCAGGAGTCTCGAGCTGCAGCCGGTGCTCGAGCGCGTGTACTCGCTCGTGGAGTCAGTGCCCGACGGAGACAGCGTCCGAGCGATTGCCGACAGAGCGGTCGAGCGCGGGATCCACGTCATCTACGGTCTGCACGAAGCCGGCGAGCGGCGCGGCGTCGTGTACAACACCGCCGTTCTCACCGGCCCCACCGGCCATATCGGCGGATATCGCAAAGTGCACGTCGGGGTGGGCGAGCGCCTGATCTGGCGCGTCGGCCACGACTGGCCGGTGTTCGACTCCGGGCTGGGGCGAATCGGGATGCTGATCTGTTGGGACAAGGACTTCCCGGAATCCACGCGCGAGTTGACGATGCGCGGAGCCGAGCTGCTCGTGGCGCCGACGGCGTGGGGCCAGCTGCCTGGAACAGGAATCGACGCCGACAGCCTGTCGGTGCGGATGTATGACCTCTTCGACCGCGCGCGGGCGGCGGAGAACGGCCGCTGGTATGTGTCGTCGAACTTCGTCGGCGAACTCGGCGGCCGCGAGTACATTGGTCACAGCCAGATCGTCAATCCGCTGGGCGACGTGGTCGCGACGAGCGGCGACTCGGGAGTCGGGCTCACGCTCGCGACGATTGACATCGAGGCCGGGATCGCCGATGCCTATGCTGCGTGGGAGGGCCCCTACGTGGTGCGCGATGGGCGCCCCGAAACCTACCTCGCCCTGCGCGGTGAGTTGCCGACCGTGATCGATGGTTGAGCTGGCTCAGCTCAATTCGTGCGCGATCGCGCGAGCAGCGCGATGCATGCGCTTTGCCTGGCGCGCGAAGTTCTCCGCCGGCAGCTGCCATGTCGGTCCAGAGACGCTAATCGTCGCCAGGAACTCGCCGCTGTCGTCGGTCAGCTCGACCGACAATCCGGTCACGCCCTCGGCGAGCTCATCGACGGCCGCAGCGAAGCCGTCCGCGCGCACCTTCGCGAGCTCCCGGCGCAGCTGGGTGGGCGAGGTGATCGTGCGGGGCGTGTGCTTCTCGAGCGGCGTGCGCAGAAACGATTCGAGCTCGACGTCACTCATCCGCGCCAGCACGATCTTGCCGTTCGAGGTGCAGTGCAGCGGCAGCGGCACGTTGACGTTGTTGACCAGCCGGATCGGATTCGGCGGGTCGATTTGGTCGATCACGACGCCGGCGCCGTGCTGTGAGATCGCGAGGCTGATCGTCTGGCCGAGGTCGTGCATCAGGCGCTCGAGCTCGGGTCGCGAGTACCGGATCAGGGCTGCGTTGTGAGCGGTGGGATTCGACAGCGAGGTCGCCGCCAGTCCGAGCGAGTAGGTCTCTGCCACCGGATCACGCTCGACGAACTTCCGGTGCTCGAGCGTCGACAGCAGGCGATAGGTCATCGTCCGCTCGTAGCCACTCAGTGCCGCCAACTCGCGGACTGTCTTCGGCTGCGGCTCGCTCGCGACCAGCTCGAGCAGGCTCAGCGCTCGGTCCACAGACCGGAACAGATACGGGTTACGCTCAGCTCGCGGCATTGTCGACTGTGGATTATCGATGGTGGCGCGGCGCGGCTCTTTGGGTCATCTGGGGAGAAGCGCGAGTGAGGACCGCAATCAGTCTGTCGGCGGAGGAACGTTCGTGGGACGAACTGATCACCTATGTGCTCGAGGCGGAGCGGCTCGGTGTCGACATCTGCTGGGTGACTGAGGGGTGGGGCGGCGACGCGGTCTCACCGCTCGGGTTCCTCGCCGCGCGGACCGAGCGGATCAAGCTCGGCTCGGGCGTCTTCCAGCTGGGGACACGCACGCCGGCGGCAATCGCGATGGCCGCGATGACGATCGCGATGATGTCGGAAGGCCGTTTCCTGCTCGGTCTGGGCGCCTCGGGTCCGCAGGTGATCGAGGGGCTGCACGGCGTCCGCTTCGACCACCCGCTCGGTCGGATGCGCGAGTCGATCGAGATCATCCGGCTGCTGCGCAGCGGCGAGCGCAGCGCATATGCCGGTCGTCACTTCCAGCTCCCGGTGGAGGGGAGCGAGGCTCGGCCCATGAGCCTCAGCCTGCCGCCGAACGCCGAGCTGCCGCTCTATGTGGCCGCGCTGTCGCCTCGGATGCTTGAGCTGACGGGCGAGCTGGCCGACGGCTGGCTCGGGACCTCGTTTGTTCCTGAACGAGCTGACGCGTTTCTTGACCCGATCGCCAGTGGAGCCGCGCGCGCGGGCCGGGGAGTTGGCGAGATCGACATCTGCCAGCACGCCGAAGTCAGCATCGGCGAGGACGTCGAGGCATATGCGGCGGTCCAGCGTCGGCGGCTGGCGTTCTATCTCGGCGGGATGGGGTCGCCGGAGCGCAACTTCTATTACAACGCCTACGCGCGCCAGGGCTTTTCTGATGTGGCGCGCACCGTGCACGACCTATGGGTGGCGAAGCGGCGCGACCAGGCGATCGCCGCGGTGCCCGACGAACTCGTGTTCGCGACGTCGCTGATCGGGACCGACGACATGGTTCGCGAGCGGCTCCGAGCCTGGCGGGACGCCGGCGTCGACACGATCCGAATGACGATCGAGGGTACGCTGGACGAGCGGCTGGCGACGCTGGCTCGCGCGGTCGAACTCGTGGCCGAGTCGGCCGTGCGCGGTTAGCTCGCGGTCCGATGAATTCCTCGAGCTTCGACCACATCCGGTTCAGGGTCGAGTCCGGAGTGGCGCTGATCGAGCTGGACCGTCCCGAGGTTCTAAACGCTCTGCTGCCCGAGACGGGACGAGAGCTGTCGGCCGCGCTGGAGCTGGCGGCCGATGATCGTGGCGTGCGGTCGGTTCTGCTGACCGGAGCCGGTCGCGCGTTTTGCGCCGGCGCCGATCTGCGCGCGCCGCGCCAGCTGAGGCTGGACGGGACCCCTGACCTGTCGATATCACTGCGTTCGGTCTACAACCCACTGATCCTTCAGCTTCACCGGCTGTCGCTGCCGGTGGTGTGCGCGGTGCAGGGGCCCGCGGCCGGTATCGGCGCTTCGGTCGCGCTCGCTTGCGACCTTGTGATCGCCGCTGAATCGGCTTACTTCCTGCTCGCGTTCATTCGCGTTGGCCTGATCCCTGACGGTGGCGTGCTGACGTTGCTGTCGCAGCGGATCGGCGCGGCCCGCGCGTTCCGGCTAGCGGTGCTGGCCGA
>JBKQJQ010000012.1:0-6892 GCA_052147875.1 Solirubrobacteraceae bacterium
GTCCGCGCCCAGCTGGTCGCCGAGGCGCGCGAGCACGTGCTGCACTTCGATTGGGCCGAGGTCGCCCGCCAGACGCTCGCCGTCTACGGCTCGCTCGTCCGTCGCGACGCTAGCCTGCGATCGTGAATCCCAGCGACACCGTGTTCGATCGCCCGCCGGCGGCGGACGCCTGGATCGCGACCCTGTAGCTCCCCGTCTTGAGCTTCGTCGAGCGCGACACGCGCCCGTCGAACGCGACCTTGTCTGAGCCCGCGCGGGCGGTGAACGACATCGTCCGCGTGCGGCCGTAGCGCGTGCATTTGCGCGCGTGGAGGTTGTGGCTGGTCTGCGACACGCACTTGCCCTTGACCTTGCGCCCGGCGAACAGCTGGGTGAAGGCGAAGCTGACCCGCGCGGCCTGGTTGAGATCGAATTTGAACGTCGTCCCGACCGGCGGCGACTTGTTGCTCGAGGAGATCGTGGCGAGCTTTGTGCCAAGACGCCAGGTCTTGTGCGCCTGACTCACGTGGCTGAGTATCGGCGGCGGCAAGCTGATTGTGGTCGTCGTCGTTCCGCTGGTGGTCGTCGTCGTCGTGGTCGGGTTCGGCAGGATCGTCGCGCTGACCAGCAGGCGGTAATAGGGCATCTGTCCCGTGAACGACGCAGTCGCGCCGTCGGCGAGCGCCGGCTGGTAGTACCACGCGGTGTCGCTCGTGCCGGAGGTCGTGTCGAATAGCAGCTGATCTGAGCTGTTGTCGACGCCGAGCACATCGCCTGCCTTTACCGGAATTGAAACCGAGAAGCTCTGCGGACCGCCGGTGGCCATCTCTGGTGGGCTTGTCGCAACCGCGGTCAACTGGCCGCCGCTCGTCGGCTGGAGGATCCTAAGCTCGAGCGTTCCGGAGCTTCCCGCATTGACCGCGAAGCTCGTGATTGTGCCGTCTAGCGGAACTAAGAGCTCCGGCGTGCTCGCGCCGCTGTAGGGCACGTATGTGCAGTCAATTGGTGACGCGCAGCTGGAACTGTTGCCGGTCGGATTTCCCGTCGTGCTGCCAATCGTCACCGGCGGCAGTTCTGGACCACCGCCAGCGGCCAACGCGACGGCGACGGCCGGACCCGCGAACGCGGCGACCGCGACAGCGAATGCCTTCCCCGGTGAAAGGCTCACGCGCGCAGCCTATAACGACCGAGGGCCCGGTGCGCAAGCACCGGACCCTCGGAAAACACTCGCCTGTTAGACGCGGATTACATCATCCCCGACATGTCGGGCATGCCACCGCCGCCACCGCCACCGCCATCCTTCTCGGGCACCTCGGCTACGATCGCCTCAGTGGTGAGGATGTTCTTGGCGATCGACGCGGCGTTCTGGAGCGCTGAGCGCGTGACCATCGCCGGGTCGATGATGCCCTCGGCGACGAGGTCGACGATCTCGCCGTTGGCCGCGTTGAGGCCGTAACCCTTCTTGGCCTTGCGGACGTCGTTGACGACGACCGAGCCCTCCAGACCAGCGTTCTCGCTGATCTGCCGGAGCGGCTCCTCGAGCGCGCGGACGACGATGTTCGCGCCCGTCCGCTCATCCGGGTCGGCGAACGCGTCGACATTGAGCGCCTTCTGGGCCGCCAGTAGCGCGACGCCGCCGCCCGGGACGATGCCCTCCTCGAGGGCCGCGCGGGTGGCCTGCAGCGCGTCCTCGACGCGGTGCTTCTTCTCCTTCATCTCGGTCTCGGTCGCAGCCCCGACCTTGACGACCGCGACACCGCCCGACAGCTTGGCGAGGCGCTCCTGGAGCTTCTCGCGGTCGAAGTCGGAATCGGTGTTCTCGATCTCGGACTTGATCTGGTTGATCCGACCCTTGATCGCGTCGCTCTCGCCGGCACCGTCGACCAACGTCGTCGTGTCCTTGGCGACCACCACGCGGCGGGCACGACCGAGCTGCGAGAGCTGCGTGTTCTCGAGCTTGAGACCCATCTCCTCGGTGATCACCTCGCCACCGGCGAGGATCGCGATGTCCTCGAGCATCCGCTTGCGGCGGTCACCGAAGCCGGGCGCCTTGACCGCAACGCCTGTGAACGTGCCGCGGAGCTTGTTGACGACCAGCGTCGCCAGCGACTCACCCTCGACGTCCTCGGCGATGATCAGCAGCGGGCGACCCGACTGGATCACCTGCTCGAGCACCGGCAGCACGTCACGGACCGAGCCGATCTTCTGGTTGGCGATCAGGATGTACGGATCCTCGAGGGTCGCCTCCATCCGCTCCTGGTCAGTGACCATGTACGGCGAGATGTAGCCCTTGTCGAACTGCATGCCCTCGGTGAACTCGAGGTCCATGCCGAACGTCTGGCCCTCCTCGACGTTGACCACGCCGTCCTTGCCGACCTTGTCGATCGCGTCGGCGATCACGTCGCCGATCTCGTCGTCGCCGGCCGAGATCGTCGCGACGCGAGCGATCTGGTCCTTGCCCGAGATCTCCTTCGACTGGGTCTCGATGTTCTTGACGACCTCGTCGACGGCGCGCTCGATGCCGCGCTTGAGCGCCAGCGGGTTGGCCCCGGCGGCGACATTCTTCAGGCCCTGGCGGACGATCGCCTGCGCGAGCACGGTCGCCGTCGTGGTGCCATCGCCCGCAACATCATTGGTGGCCGTGGCCACTTCCCTGACGAGCTGAGCGCCCTGGTTCTGGAAGACGTCCTCGACCTCGATCTCGCGGGCGATGGTGACACCGTCGTTGGTGATCGTCGGGGCGCCGAACTTCTTGTCAAGGACGACGTAGCGGCCCTTGGGGCCGAGCGTCACCTTGACGGCGTTTGCTACCGCGTCGACGCCCTGCTCGAGCGCCTTGCGGGCATCCGCGTCGTACTTCAGTTCCTTGTGTGCCATGTGTTTCTGGTTCTCCTGGGAGTGGTCTTACTGGACCTTCGCCAGCACGTCTGACTCGCGGAGGACGAGTAGCTCCTCGCCGTCCACCTTGATCTCGGTGCCGCCGTACTTGCTGTAGAGGACCTCGTCGCCCTCGGCGACGTCGAGCGGCGTGCGCTTGCCGGTGTCCTCGTTTACCTTGCCGTCGCCGACGGCCAGGACCTTGCCCTTCTGGGGCTTCTCCTTGGCGGTATCGGGCAGGACGATCCCACTCGCGGTGGTCTCCTCCTCCTCGATGGCCCGTACGATCAGGCGATCGCCGAGGGGCTTGAGCTTCATCTGACCAGACCTCCGGTTGAAGTTTGCGACTCAATTGCTTGGCACTCGAACTATCAGAGTGCCAACGCGCTCAGCACTATAGCTCGCCGAGAGCGCTAATCAAGGCCATCCTGGCACTCTCGTGTTAAGAGTGCCAATGACCGGCGCCGACTGTAGGGTGGATCCGATGCCCGCTGAGCTGGAACGACGTTTCGAAGGCCTGCCGGTGACCGAGTATCCGGGCGGTCTGCTGGTCGTCGACGCAAAGACTCGCAAGTCGCGCACGCTCGGGTTGTCGCGGCTTGACCACCTCGACCCTGACCACGCGCTGCACATACCGAAGTGCTCCTCGATCCACATGTTCGGGATGCGCTTCGGGCTCGACCTGATCTGGTTGCACGACGACGGCACGGTCGCCAGGATCGACCGCGAGGTCGGCCGGCGGCAGATCCGGGCCTGCCTGAAGGCCAAGTCGGTGATCGAGACTGCCGCGGGGCGCGCCGACGCGTTTGTCGCCGCCGGCGTCGGCGGGCCAGTCGGGGCGAGCGACTAGTTGCGCGCGCCGCCGAGCCCGTGGATCCGGTCGCGGAGCTGCTCGGGCGGGCTCTCGATGATCTGTGAGAAGCGCACGACCGTGACCGTGTCGTCGCGCGACACCTTGCGACCGTAGATCTGCTCGAGGAAGTGGATCATCTCGTCGACGCGCCGGAATTCCGGGTTGTCGTGCTCGATGTCGCGCGGCGAGAGGTCGCGAACGCGCTTGACCTCGACCTGGTCGATCACCGCGTGAAAGATCTTCTCTCGCGGCGAGTGCTGGTAGCCGATCGTGACCAGCACGCACTCGTTCTTGCGGTACTTGTGGGACTTGTCCCCGAGCCGGATCGTGGCCGTCTTGCGGCCCCGCCGAAGCTGGTCTCCGAACACCGACGAGTAGAAGTTGAGCACTCGCACGGTCAATCGCTCCTCGACGGGGTCATGGCTCCGCCAGCCTACCGGTCCGAGGTCGGCCGCGACATGGCGCGCCGGACCATTTCGCGCTCGCCGTCATACGTCAGCTCCCGCAGCGCATCGCCGAATCGGAGCCAGCGCGCGTCCTCGATCTCGTGGTCGTGGTCGGCGACGTCACCGGAGCGGTACTCGTACAGATAGAACCTGACCCGCTTGGCGATCGTTCGGCCGCGGCGCTCGTAGCGGTACTCGACGTCCCCCAGCTCGCCGACCAGCTCGCCGCTAACGCCGGTCTCCTCGGCGACCTCGCGTTGCGCGGCCTGCTCTGGCGTCTCGTCGCCGTCGAGATGACCCTTGGGCAGACCCAGCACCCGCGAGCCGTCAGCGGCACGCTTGACGGGAACAATCACGACGACGCGGTCCCCGTCGACCACCACCCCGCCGGCCGAGAACTCCTCCTGATCGTCAGTAGACATAGCGCTCGAGCCCCGCGGGCTCGTGGACGGTCAGCTTGCCGCGGCCCTGGGTGATGATTCCTGCCCGTTCGAGCACCGCCAGAAACCGGCTCGCCGACTCGCGAGACGAGCCCGCCAGCTGCGCGAGGTCGCTCTGCGTGGCCGTGATCAGGATGTCGCTCTCGCCGGCGCCCTGCGAGCGCTCCGCGGCCACGAGCTCGGCGAGCACCGCCGCGACCCGGCTCTGAACCGTTTGAAACGACTGTCTTGTCAGCCGCTCGTTGGTCTCGCGCAGGCGGCGGCTGAGCGCCGCGAGCAGCTTGACGGCGATGTCGGAATGCTCGCGCAGCATGCGCCGCATGTCGCCGGCCAGGATCGCGATCAGCTCGGTCTCCTCGAGCGTCTCGACGGTTGCCGAGCGGCGCTCGTCGTCGAATATCGCAAGCTCGCCGAAGATCTCTCCCGGCCCGAACGTCGCAAGCGTGATCGATCTTCCATCGGAGTGCTCGCGGACGGCACGCACGCGGCCCGTGCGCACGACGTAGCACGTGTCGCTCTGATCGCCCTCTCGGAACACGAACTCGCCCGTGTGGAAGGCGCGCGGGACGGTCACCTCCGCGACTCGTGCGAGATCATCGTCGGCGAGCGTCGAGAACGCAGGAACCCGTTGTAGCAGGAGGATCGTCTCCTGGCTGGTGGCGGCCATCGCGGCGAGGGATATCACACGCAAGCGCCGCGACGACCGCATCGCGGACGCGGAGTCAGACGAGATCCAGCGCCTGCTCGCGACGTCGCCTGCGGATCGCATACACGATCCACACCACGAGCGCGGCCACCATCGCGAGCGGCACCAACACCGCGAGCGCGATCAGCGCCACGCCCGCCGCGACGACGAGCACGCGGCCCGCGTCGTGCGCCGCCCTGCCGAGCGTGAACGAGTCACCGCCGGCGACCGGGTGAACCGGCGGCACCAACGCCGCGTTGATCGTCAGCGAGATCTGGCTGAAGTCGACCTGATGATGGAGCTTGTTGAGCGTCGCGAGGTCGCTCGAGATCGAGGCCTCGGCGTCGTGGATCTGGACCTTGAGGCTGTCGATCGCTGTCGTCGTGGTCGCGTTCTGAAGCTGGCGCAGCAACGACGTGCGAAGCGCGCGGGCGTCGGCCAGCGCACGGCCGGCGGCGCCGACCTGGCCGGTGATGTCCTGAGTCGCGTCGGTCCGCGAGACGACCGACGCGCCGTGCAGCCGCGACAGGTCGCCCATCGTCTGCTGCAGGGCTGCGCTCGGGACGCTGAGCTGGAACTGCGCGTAGCCGTTGGCGTTGTTGGTCGCGGTGACCTGCGAGTTCTCGACGACACCGTTCTGAGCGGCGATCACGTCGAAGACCTGTTGCGCGACGCTGCCGACGTTGCGCGGCCGGGTCGAGAGCTGCAACTGCGCCGACTGGATCACCTGCCGTCCGGCGGTCGACGGGGCGGGAACCGCGGGGGTCGGCGTCACGACCGCACCGGCCGCGCTCGCCGAATTGGCGGCGCCCGACGAGCCCGGCGCGCTCGCCGAAGTCGCGGCGCCCGACGAGCTTGGCGCGCTCGCCGCGGTGGTGGTTTGCGAGATGGTCGGGGCAGCGCTTCCGGCACCTGACCCGGACTTCAGCGTCCCGTGGGGTGCTGCCGCCCGCGCGGGCGCCGACTGTAGGCTTGCGGCTGAGCTGCTCGAGGCGGTCACCGGCGTCGGCGGGTGCGGCTGCCCGCCACCCGCGACAACGATCCCCACGGCGGCTGCAGCTGCAACCGCGACCGCTGCGCCCGGCGCCATCGGCCACCAGCGCCGCGCGCGCTTTGCGCCCGGCGCGGGGGCGGGCGCGAAGCGACGCGCGACCCGTTCGTCGAGCCGGGAGGCGAGCTCGGCGCTCGGGAGGGGGCGCTGGCCGGCGAGGATCAGTGTCAACTCCGCGAGCTCGGCGTGCTCGGGCTCGACCGCCTCACCGGCCAGGGTCGCGTCGATGACCTCGAGCGCGATCGTCTCGTTGTCATCAAACGGTTGCATCACAGGCCTTTCTGAGCTTCTCCATCGTTCGGTACAGCAGCGTGCCCGCCGCCGACTCGCTGACGCCCAGCACACGCGCGAGCTCGGCGTTGGCCAGACCAGCGTGGAACTTGAGTGCGACGATCTCCCGCTCCCGGGCCGGGAGCTGTGCGAGCGCGTTTCTGACCACGGTCCTGCGTAGCGCGACCTCGGCGCCGTCCTCGACGGCTGCCGCGGCCGCGTCCTCGGGATCGGTGGCGAGCGTCGCCACCCGCTTGCGACGCCGAAGCTCGTCGAGCGCGGCGTTGCGAG
>JBKQJQ010000013.1:0-6630 GCA_052147875.1 Solirubrobacteraceae bacterium
GTCGAAGATCGTCAGCGCGCGGTCGAGCGTCCCGCGATCGTGGGTCGCCATCACGCTCGTGCGCAGCAGCGCCCCACCCAGCGGCACCGCCGGATGGATCGCGGTGTTGACGAACACGCCGGCCTCGTACAGCGCCTTCCAGAGGAACGCGGCCTTCCAGTCGTCGCCGACGACCAGCGGAACCACGGGCGTCACGATCTCGGTCCCATCCTTGAGTCGCGTCGGTGCGACGACGTTGAACCCGAGCGCATCGAGGCCGTCGTGCAGGTAGCGAGCGTTGTCGAGCACGCGCGCGAACAGCTGGCGTCCCTCGTCGGACCGGCAGATCCGAACCGCGGCCAGCGCCGCTCCGATCGCTGCCGGTACGCCCGAGGCGGTGAAGATGAACGACCGCGAGGTGACCCGCAGGAACTCGATCACGTCTGCCGGGCCGGCGATCACGCCGCCGCACGACGCGAGCGACTTCGAGAAGGTCGCCATCCGCAGGTCGACCCGGTTTTCGACCTCGAGCAGCTCGCAAGAGCCGGCACCGCGAGCGCCGAGCACACCGAGCGCGTGCGCTTCGTCGACCATCAGCCGGGCGCCGTAGCGGTTGCAGAGCTCCGCGATCTCCGGCAGCGGCGCGACGTCGCCCTCCATCGAGAAGACGCCGTCGACGACGACCAGCACGCCGCCTGGATCGTTGGCGGCCTTCTCGAGCGTCGCCTCGAGCCTGTCGAGCCGGCCGTGGCGGAACGGCCGGAGCTTCGCGCGTGAGACCAGGCAGCCGTCGAGGATCGAGGCGTGGTCGCCGGAATCAACCACGACCGTGTCGTCGGGGCCGAGGATCGCTCCCAGCGAACCGACGTTGGCCTGGTGGCCGGTGGTGAACACGAGTGCGCCATCGGTCTCGAACCAGTCGGCGAACTCGGCCTCGAGTTCGACGTGCAGCGCCGTTGTGCCGTTCAGGAAGCGCGACCCGGTGAGCCCGGTTCCGTACTGGTTGAGCGCATCCATCGCGCCCTGCTTGACGCGCTCATCTCCGGTCAGCCCGAGATAGTTGTTGGACCCGAGCATGATCCGCTCGGCGCCCTCCATCTCAACGACCGGAAGCGTCGGACCCTCGAGCACATGGAAGTAGGGGAGAGCCCCGAGCTCTCGCGCGATCCGAAGTCGCTCGAGATCCTCGTGCTCGCGAGCCTTGGCGAAGACGTCGATCGAGGTCGGCATGGCTGCATTCTCCATGCTACGGGGTCTTTGACGACGACCGCGGGTTGGATTTGAGATAAGTTGGAGCCTGCCGCTTTCAAGGTGACCGCTGCCGCTGTCACGATGTGCGACTCCAATGAGCGCCGAGACTCACTCCGACATTGAGCTGGTAGAGGGCGAGGAGGTCGTCGACGGTCTGCCCGTGCTGGCCGAGGTCCGCACTCTCGAGCCCTCGTCGCCGGCATCGCTGCCGGCCGTGCAAGCGGCAGCAGCGGCTGCTACCGGGTTCGTGGCAGGCGCGGCGACGATCGCGCTGTTCCGGCGCCATAGCGCGCGGCGGCTGGCCCGGGCGAGGGCCGGCGGACAGCGCGGGCCCACTGGGCTGCCGATCGTCGGCACGCGGTCGTTCTTGGTCGACGTCCACCTGATCGCAAAGCCTGGCGATTGACCGCCGAAGGCGGTCTCGAGGTCCGGATCGAGGTCCGGCCCCGGTGGCCGTTCAGGTTGTCGAGCCGGGTCGGTCTCGACGGTCTGGCTCGTGTGCGAGGCGGGGTTCTGCACCGCCTGCTGCACGCGGGCGACGAGCCGGTCTGGATCCGGACCGCCCAGCTGTCGTCAGACCGGGTGCTGTTCGGCGCCCGCGCGCGCGACCGCGATGCCGCCCGCTGGGGGATCGAGCGGATGCGGTTCGCGCTCGGGATCGATCAGGACCTCGAGCCGTTCTATGAGCGGTTTCGCTTCGATCCGCTGATCGGGCGCGCGGTCCGCGCCAACCCGCGGCTGCGGGTGGCCGGCCGTCCGGACCCGTTCGAGGCCCTCAGCTGGGCGATCTGCGAGCAGCTGATCGAGTACGAGCGCGCGGCCGCGATCCAGCGGCGGCTGATCGCGAGGCTCGGCCGTCGCTGCCCGATATCCGGGCTGCGGGATGCGCCGACGGCGGCGGTGCTGGCAGGCCAGGCGCCGGCGCTGCTGGCCTCGTTTGATCTCCACCCGAGCCGTGCCTTGACGCTCGTCAAGGCGGCGCGGGAGGTCGCAGGCGGACGCGCCGACCTCGAAGCGCGCGATCACGAGCGGGCCTGGCGGCGGCTGCGGCGGATCAACGGGATCGGCAGCTGGACGATTCAGACGCTGGCGCTGACCGGCCAGGGGCGCCTCGACCAGCTCCCGGCCGGCGATCTCGCATATCTGAAGCTGGTCGGCCGCCTGCAGGCTGGTGGTGACCCGTACGCCCGCGCGACCGAGGACGAGGTCGCAGCCTTCTTCGAGCCTTACGCGCCGTGGTCAGGGCTCGCGGGGCTGCACGCGTTAAGCGGCGCCGGCAGCACCGCGACGCTGCGGCTCGCCGCCTGAGCCGGGCAGCGCGCTACTGGCCCGCGGCCCGCGGCCCGTGGCCCGTGGCCCGCAGCCGCGGCCCGTTACGGGCCCTGGCCCGCCAGCAGCTGATTCGTCGACGCGTCAACGACCGCGGCGGGATCCGAGATCAGGTGGTGTGACAGCATCCATTCGCCGTACTTCGTCCACTGCCTCGAGTCCTGCCAGCCCCACGGCAGCTTCGGGTTTGACGGGAAGTACGATGACAGCGTTGCGCGCACGCTCGCCAGCTGGAGCTTGGTGCTCAAGGAGGGGTTCGCGTGCACGAGCGCTGCGACCGCCCCGGTCGGATCGGTGCGGACCGCCTCGTAACCGCGGCCCAGCGCCTGCACGAACCGTCGCAGCACGTTGGTCCGATTGGCGATCTCGTCCTCGCTTGTGACCAGTACGAGCTCGTCGTAGTCGGGCACGCCGGCGTTCTCGACCCGGATCACGTTGTCGCGCTTGCCCATCTGGCGAAGCTGGATCGCTTCGTAATTCCAGTACGCGCCGAGCGTCGCGTCGACCCGCCCCGACAGCATCGCCGGCACCAGGTTCGAGCCGACGTTGACCTCCTTGACGGAGTTCAGCGGGACGCCTGCGTTGGCGAGGATCGTCTGCAGGTAAGCGTGCTGGTACGGGATGCCAGCGTCGCCGACGGTCTTGCCGCGCAGCTGAGCGGGGCTCGTGATGTTCTTGGACGCGAGCGACACGATCGACGTCAGCGGCCGCTGCACGAGCGCCGCGATCGCCACCAGCGGCGCTCCCCTGGCGCGCGCCAGCATCACCTCCGGCTCGTACGAGATCGCCGCGTCAACCTTCCCGGCCGCGAGCAGCTGCAGCGGCGAGGCCGGGTCCGACGGCACCCGAAGGTGGACGTTCAGTCCGGCGGCGCTGAAGTAGCCCTTTGCGAGCGCCTCGTAGATGCCGACGTGGTCCGCGTTCGGGAACCAGTCCAGCATCAGTGACACCGACTGCTTGGGTGCCCCGGCCGCCGTCAGTTTGTCCTGCTTGGCGCCGCAAGCAGAGAGCGCGAGCGAAATGCAGAGCGCTACCGCGAGCGCGGGCAGAAGTCGTTTCATCGAGTTGTGTCTCCGGTTGTTTCGTAAGCCCAGGGCAGCACGCGCCGCTCGAGCAACGTCAGCGCAGCAAATAACGCGACCGCGAACAGGCACATGATCAGCACCGCGGCATAGGCGCGCGGCATCAGCAGCTGCGCCTCGGACTGCTGGAAAAGGTAGCCAAGTCCGGCATTCGACCCCTCCAGTTCGGCCAGCACGGCGGCGATCACCGCGATCGCGGCGGCGATCTTGGCGCCGGTCAGGACGCCCGGCAGCGCCGAGGGAAACTCGACGTGCCAGAACGTCCGGCGCCGCGGCGCGTCGAAGCTCTGCATCAGCTTGATCAGGCCCGGGTCGACGCGGGCCAGGCCGGCAAGTGTCGTGACCACGATCGGGAAGAAGCACACGAGCGCGATCACCACCAGCTTCGGCGCGATCCCGAATCCGAGCCACAGCACGAGCAGCGGCGCGAAGATCGGAATCGGGATCGCCTGAGAGGCCACCAGCAGCGGGTAGATCGCCCGGCGCAGCGTGTGCGAGAAGTGGATCGCGATTGCCAGCCCGAGACCCGCCGCCGAAGCGACCAGGATCCCGAGCAGCACCTCCTCGGCGGTGACCACGAAGTTGCTCCACAGCAGCGAGCGGTCGTCGTACAGCGACTGGGCGATCGCGTGGGGAGCGGGCAGGATCAGCGAGTTGGCGCCGCCCAGATCGACGTACAGCTCCCAGATACCCAGCAGCACGGCCAGCACCAGCAGCGGCCGCCAGCCGGTCAGCAGGCGCCTCATTGCCCCACCCCCAGCGCGCCGTAGACCTGCTCGCGCAACGCGACCAGCTCGGGATCGGTGCGCCGACGTGGCCGCGCCAGGCCGACCGGGATCTCGGCCACCGCGTGGCCGGGCCGCGGCGACATCACGACCACCCGGTCAGCGAGTACGACCGCCTCCTCGACGTCGTGCGTCACGAGCACGACCGTCCGCGGCTCGGCCGCCAGGCTGCTCGAAAGCCAGCCCTGCAGGTCGGCCCGCGTCAGCGCGTCGAGCGCCGCGAACGGCTCGTCGAGTGCCAGCACCGGCTTACCGGCCAGCAGCGACCGCACGAACGAGACCCGTTGGCGCATGCCGCCCGACAGTGCGGCCGGGCGCTCGTGCTCGAACTCGTTCAGTCCGAAGCGCTGTAGCCACGGCAGCGCCAGCTCCCGGGCGCGCTCGCGCCGCAAGCCGCGTGCGCGCAGCGCCAGCGCCGCGTTGTCGAGCGCGCTAAGCCATGGCAGCAGGAGGTCGCGCTGTGGCATCAGCGCCGCCGGCGCACAGTCGACCGCCCCCGAGTCCGGCCGCTGCAGGCCGCATATCAGCTCGAGCAGCGTCGACTTGCCACAGCCGCTGGGTCCGACGACCACCACTATCTCGCGCGGCGCGACGCGCAGCGACATGTTCGACAGCGCCTGCACCGGACCGCGCTTGGTTGCGAATGTCCGGCTCACGAGCTCGATCAGCACCCCGCCCTTGCTGTCAAGCTCGCGAGGCTCCTGTGGCGGAGCCTCGATCATTACTCGTGTCACTCCCTCCGCGGGCATTACCCCACAGGTTCGAAGGGTCAGCGCCGGGTCGCAGCCGATGCGAGGGGCACTATCTCAGCCGGCTTCCCGCCAGCCCCCCTGGGTTGTCAGATGCTGGCGCGCATGCTAGCGCTCCGGGACGGGCCTGGCCCCCGCGTGTGCTGCGTCTGGCGGCCCGCCGCCTACGGTAAGGTGCCTCGCAATGGGGCGCCAGAAGCCGGTTTCAACGTTGGTCGCGGTGGCGGCCGCGATCTCGTTGCTGGCGAGCGCCGGAGCCGCGTCCGCCAAGACGCGCGACCTGGCGCCGCACGCGTTCCGGCCGCGGATCGGGTTCGCGATGGGGATCCTGCCGAAGCTCGGCACGCTGCCGGAGATCACCAGCGGCACCAACTGGCCCGTCGTGTATCACGGCGGCGACGTGATGCGCAACGTCACCCTGCACACGATCTTCTGGGCCCCGCCGGGCTACCATTTCGACGGCTCGCCGTCACCCGGCACGCTCGGCTACGAGGCTCTGATCAAGCAGTTCCTGTCCGATGTCGCGCATGACTCGGGAGCGCCGGACAACGTCTATTCGACGCTGACCCAGTACCACGACGCCAGCGGTCCCGGGAGCACGAATATCAGCTACAACCCCGCGGTTGACTCGATCGACCTGACTGCCCCGTACCCGCCGCAGTCGGAACAGTGCGCGTCGCCGGACGGGATCGCCACCTGCATCACCGACCTGCAGCTGCAGACTGAGATCGACCAGCTGATCGGCCCCAACGACCCAGGAGCCCGGGGCCTGTCGAACATCTGGTACGTGTTCCTGCCGCCGGACGTCGACACGTGCACGCAGCCCGGTCAGTGCGCGACGACCGTGTTTGCCGGCTACCACTCGGAGTTCGACCTCGGCAACGGCCCAACGGTCTACGTGCCGGTCCCCGATCCGCTGGTTGAGTTCACGCCCCCGCCGGGCTCGGACCCGGAGGGCAACCCCGAGGCCGAGACGACGATCGACACGGTCGCCCACGAGACCGAGGAGTCGATCACGGATCCCTACGGGACCGCGTGGGTGGATCCCAACGGGCTCGAGGTCGCCGACAAATGCGAGGACGGGCCCCAGGAGGGGACGCCGCTCGGCTACGCGCCGGACGGGTCGCCGTACAACCAGGTCATCAACGGGCACGAGTACCTGGTGCAGGACATGTGGTCAAACGCTGCCAGCGGCTGCGTCCAAAGCTCGACTGCGACCGGCTCGGCGCTGCCGTTGCACACCGTCGACCTGCGTCAGTTCAGCCCGTACGTGAGCGGCGCCACCGGCGTCCCCGGCCGGCTGGGAGTCGAAATCTCGTTGCTGCGCGACTCGACGGTCGTCGCCAGCGCTGAAGCCCGCACGCGCCCCAACGGCAGCTGGGGACCGGTCCAGCTGCGCTCCGACAGCGGCGCGCCGCACGCGGTCGGCGACGACCGCGAAGGCATCGCGGTCGT
>JBKQJQ010000014.1:0-3842 GCA_052147875.1 Solirubrobacteraceae bacterium
CCTTGGATGGTGCTTGAGCGGCCAGACGTCAACTTCTTAACGTTCTCTTCCGGGCTTCTTACCGTTCACTTTCGGGCCGTTGACGCGCCGCCTGAGCGGTGCTCCAATGGAATTGGCTCTCCGCTCCGGAGCTGTGAAGAGTTGTCGGCGCCCTCGGCTTGAGGGGTCAGGCCGACTAGGGCAAACGCCCACAACCGAAACAGAAGGAGAAGCGATGCGCTTCGTAGTACGAAACGCGCTGCTTTCGACGCTGCTCGCGTTCCTGGTCACGGGAATCGCGACTGCGTCGGCCAGCGCCTCTACCTCGCCGACCGTCGGGCATGTGTTCGTCAACGACAACACGGCTGTTGCGAACACGGTGGCCGCCTTCGACCGCCATGCCGACGGCACGCTGACGGCCGTCCCGGGCTCCCCGTTCCTGGCCGGTGGGGCCGGGACCGGCGCCGACATCCCGTCGCAGGGCGCGCTGCAGTCTGCTCTCGGCGGCCACTACCTGCTGGCGGTCGACGCCGGCAGCAATCAGATCTCGGTGCTGGCGGCCAGCCGCGGCGGCAGGCTGACGCCGGTCTCCGTCACCTCGTCAGGAGGGTCAGACCCGGTCAGCATCGCGGTCCATGGCCGGCTCGTATATGTCGCCAACGCCTCGGCGGTCGGTCCCAACTACACGGGTTTCTGGCTCGGCTGGGGTGGGCGCCTGCATCCGATCCCGTGGTCGACCGTCACGCTGCCCGGCGGTTCGCAGCCGGGTGACGTGCTGTTCAACGGGAACGGCACGGTACTGGCGGGAACTCGGGTCGGCACGAGCGAGATCGACAGCTTCCTGGTCGGCCCCGGTGGCCGGCTCCGGGCGGCTCCAGGCTCGCCGATACTGGCGCAGGGGGTCGGTCCGTTCGGAAGCGAGTTCCGTCCCACCAACCCGTACCAGCTGTTCGTCTCAAACGCCCATAACGACGTCGCGGCCGGGACCACTGGCCATGGCACGGTCTCCGCGTTCGACGTCGGCTCCGGCGGCGCCCTGTCGCCGATCGGCGACTCGCCGTTCGCCGACGAGCAGACCGCCCCGTGCTGGGTCGAGATCAGCCACGACGGCAACTATCTGTTCGCCGTCAACACCGCCTCGTCGTCGATCTCGAGCTACTGGATCACCCGCGGCGGCTCGCTGGCGCTGATCGGCAGCACGCCGATGAACGACCCGACCGGCCTCGGTGCTGAGGACGCCGGTCTGAGCCCCGACGGCGGCAGCCTGTGGGTCGTCGACGCCGGCCTGCACGCGATCAGCGGATTCGCGGTCAAGGGCGGCAACCTGACCGAGTTCGGTTCGTCGCCGACGCCCGCCCCGGCGGGTGCTGTGCCGGCCGGGATCGTCGTCAACTAGTCGAGCGGGCAAGCTTCGCGGCCGGGAGACCGACATGCTCCCGGCCGCGTAGCGGCTCCGTGATCCAGTCCGACCGCGCTCGCGAGCGGGCGACGATCGCGTCGAACTCGTGGTCAGCTGCAGGCACGAAATGCTGATCCCATCGGCCATCGTAAACGCCTCTCATCTGGTGGCAAACGGCTCGGGTGATGGATCGGGCGCTCGGGAGATCGAGACGTGAGGGCGGGGGTATACTCGGCGCCCGCGCGGCTGTAGCTCAGTTGGCTAGAGCGTCTGCTTGCCATGCAGAAGGTCGAGGGTTCGAGCCCCTTCAGCCGCTTGTAGCGAAAGCCCTGGTAATCCGGGGCTTCTTCTTTGGGCGAACGGCGCGGACAGGCGCTGAGCAGGCCGGCGCTACCAGTCGGCGCTACCAAACCGTCGTAGCCGACCATCTCCGTCAGCGCGCCTCGCAATTGGCGAAATTCGGGTTTCTTTCCCGTGTTGCCCCGAGACCCGGGTTCACCCAGCCGCGGGGCCGCGGCTCAGGCGGCGGGAGTGCTCGTCCCCCTAGAGGTTGACTTGCGTGGGAGGATCGACGCTGAGCCTGCGGGCGGGGGTGGGATAGCGTCTGGGTCGTGGAGTCCGGGGCGCGACATCTTCCGAGTGGCACGGTCACGATGCTGTTCACCGACGTGGAGGGGTCGACGCGCTTGTTGGATGAGCTCGGTCCCGAGCGGTACGCCAGCGTATTGATGGCGCATCGTGAACGGCTTCGTTTTGTCGCGGATGCCCACGGCGGGGTGGAGATGGGGACGGAGGGCGATGCGTTCTTCTTCGTGTTCCAGAGCGCAGGTGAAGGTCTGGGGGCTGCCGGCGAGATGCAGTCGGCGCTCGCGGATGGCCCGTTGCGCGTTCGCATGGGGGTCCATTCGGGCGAGGTTCTGCTTGCCGGAGGCGACTATTTCGGGATGGCCGTGCACAAGGCGGCGCGGATCTCCTCGGCTGCGCACGGCGGGCAGGTTGTTGTCTCGGCGCAGACGCGGGCGCTTGCGGACGTGGCGCTGCGGGATCTCGGGGAGCATCGGCTCAAGGATCTGGCGGCGCCGGAGCGCCTGTTTCAGCTGGGTGAGGCGACGTTCCCGCCGCTGCGGACGCTTCGCCATGTTCATCTGCCGGTGCAGGCAACTCCACTGCTCGGTCGTGAGCAAGAACTCGCGGAGCTGCTCGAGCTGGCCGACAGTCACCGCCTCGTGACGTTGACCGGGACGGGCGGTACGGGGAAGACGCGGCTGGCGCTCGCGCTCGCAGCGGAGCTCGCGGAGCGTTATGCGGACGGGGTGTGGTGGGTCTCTCTGGCGGTGGCAACCGACCCAGCGGTCGTGGTGCCGACGATCGCAACTGCGGTGGGTGCGGGTGAGGATCTCGCGAGTTATCTAGGCCATCGGTCGCTGCTGCTGGTCCTTGACAACCTGGAGCAGGTGATCGATGCCGCTCCCCTGGTCGGCGAGTTGCTCGCGTCCGCGCCCGGGTGTGCGGCGGTCGCCACCAGCCGCGAGAGGCTTGCGATCTCGGGTGAGCAAGAGTACGCCGTTCCGCCGCTATCACCTGCGGGCGCCGTCGAGTTGTTCACCGCCCGCGCGCGGCAGATCAAGCCGGGCTTTGAGCCGGGCGCGGAGGTCGATGCGATCTGTGCTCGCCTCGATCGTCTGCCGCTGGCGCTCGAGCTCGCCGCGACGCGCGTCAAAGTTCTCTCCGAGAGCCAGCTCCTGACCAGGCTGGAGCAGCGGCTGCCGCTGCTGGCGGGCGGCGGGCGCGACCTTCCCGCGCGTCAGGCGACGATGCGCGCCACGATCGCTTGGAGCTACGACCTCTTGAGCGAGAGCGAGCAGCGGTTGTTCGCCAGGCTGGGGATCTTCGCCGGAAGTTTTGAGCTCGAGGCTGCCGAACAGATCTGTGAGGCAACGCTTGACGACCTGCAGTCCCTTGTCGATAAGAGCCTGCTCCGCGAGGGCGACAGCGGCCGCTTCTTCCTCTTGGAGACAACACGCGAATACGCGCTCGAGCAACTCGACGCGAGCGAAGACCAGGACGACGTCCGGGCTCGGCACGCCCGCTGGTATTTCGCGCTTGGCTTCGCCGCCGGCCGCCAAGGCGTGGGGCGGGCGGACGCTCTGACCCGCCTGCGACAGGACGCTGGCAACGTCAGCCTCGCTCTCGCCTGGGCGCTCGACCACGACGTCGCGGCCGGACTGCCGCTGGCCGAAGCAGTGTTCTTCAGCTGGTTGGGAGCCGGCCGTGATGGTGAGCTCAGGCGCTGGTACGAGCGCGCACTGGCGGATCCGCGCGTGTTCTCATCCAGCAAGCGAGCCGACGCGCTCGCCGGCTTCGGCCAAGCGCTCGTCTACACCGACGCACCCGACCCGGCGCGGACGGCATTGACCGAGGCGCTGACGCTCTATCGGGAAGTCGGCGACGAGCGCAGCGAGGC
>JBKQJQ010000015.1:0-4442 GCA_052147875.1 Solirubrobacteraceae bacterium
GATGCAGCGAGTGCTTGGTCCCGGACACCTCGGCGATCGCGTACGAGCCCGACAGCGACACGGCACCCGCGCCGAGCAGCGACGCGTTCAACAGCGCGACCGCGAACACAAGCCCGGCGGCGCCGCCGAGATGCGAGCCGATCGCGGCCGCCACAGCACCTGCGTTGGCGAAGTGTCCGTGCAGCGCCGTGGAACCGACCGCGGCTGCGCTAAGCATCATTACGGCGGCGGCACAGCCCGCGAACAGGAGCGCCCCGATGGCGGTGTCGGCGCGCTCGTAGCCGAGCCATCTCGGCGTGATCCGCTTGTCCACGACGGTCGACTGCTGGAAGAACAATTGCCAGGGCGCAAGCGTCGTGCCGACCAGGGCGACGAGCAACAGCAGGATCGAGCCGGCGCTGCCGCTGCCGACGTGCGGGACCAGACCGGAGGCGATGCTTCCCGCCTGCGGGTGGTCGACAAGCGCGAGCGGGATCAACGCGACGTTGGCGGCAATCATCACGCACATCGCGCGCTCCCAGCGCCGGAAGCTGCCCGTGGCTGTTACAGCGACAAGCAGCAGGGCCGCCATCGGCACCGATGCATATCTGCTGACGCCGAAGTACGACAGCGCGAGCGCGACCCCTACGAACTCGGTCACGAGCGTCGCGAGGTTGAGGATCAGCAGGTCGCCGAGCGAGAACGCGCACCACATCCGGCCGAACCGTTCCAGCGTCAGCCGGGCATGGCCCGAGCCGGTCACCGCACCGAGCCGAGCGACCATCTCCTGGGTCACGTACAGCGCCGGTGCGAGCAGGGCCAGCACCCACAGCAGACGCATGCCGTGGTCCTGGCCGGTCTGGGCGAAGACGGAGATCGTGCCGGCGTCGTTGTCGGCGACCATCACCACCAGCCCCGGCCCAAGGACTGCCAGCAGAGTGGCCAGCTTCCGCCGGCGCGATAGTCGGGGACCGGTGTCGAACGCGCGGACGGTTCCGAGCGCGCCCTGGATGTCCCCGATGTGGGCGCGGTCCAGCGCGCCGCGGCGGTCGGCGGGCGGTGCGAATGCTGGAGCGCTGACAGCCATCGACCTCAGGACGCCGCTCGCCGGGCGTTGGCGAACGGATCCGACGCGTCCGTGATCGGCTGATCGAGTAGCTGGACGTGGGCGCGAGCTTGGTCGACGAGTGCCCCGATGTGCGCGTCGCGCAGCGCGTACTGACGCGTTCGCCCAACGCGCCGCATGCTGACGACCGCGTGGTCGCGCAGCACACGCAGCTGGTGCGAGACCGCTGACTGCTCCATCCCGACGAGCTCGACGATCTCCGAGACGCCGAGTGGGCCGGACTGCAGAGCCACGAGGATCCGCAGCCGGCTGGGGGTTGCGAGCGCGAACATCGTGTCGGCGACGCGGTCGGCGGTTCGGTCGTCGAGCTCACTTATCATATGAGTGATGCTTCAACCTTTCATGCGATTGGTCAAGTTGGCTGATCGTACCGGCGGCTGCTGCGGGCGGCGCGGCACCGGACACGGGTGTCGCGCAGCGTGAGCGGGACGATCACGCCACCTGCGCCCCCTGGGCTCCCGCCACTGCGAACGCCGGGCTCCCAGCGCCCGCCGCCGGACGAGCCGCGGCGCCGCGGAGCGCTCAGGTGGATGCTGCTCGGCTGTTTGGCGGTGCTGCTGGCGAGCGCCGCGACGTCTGCCGTGTTCGTGCTCGATCAGGTCCACCGGCTGACGCATGCGCTGAACGAGAACCACAGTCTCAAGGTCGCTCCGGGCGTGCTAGCGCCCGCCGGCTTCGGAGGCACGCAGACGCTGCTGCTGGTTGGCAACGACCAGCGCGCGCACACGACGACGCAGCCAGTTCTGCCGCACTCCAACGAGATGCTGCTGGTGAGGATCGATCCGAGCGAGCCGTGGATTTCGATGATGTCGATCCCGCGCGAATTGATGACCACGATCCAGTGCCCGACTGGTCCGGTCACCACGCGCTTCAACTACGCACTTACCTGCGGCGGGTTCAGCACCCTGGTCTCGACCGTCAAGCAGGTCACCGGGATAGCCGTAAACCACGTGGTGATGATCGACTTCAACAACTTCAAGGCCGCGGTCGACGAGATGGGCTGCGTCTACTCGACGGTTGACCGCCGTTACTTTCACATCAACACGCCGACCAGCCAGCAGTATCAGGAGATCAACCTGCAACCCGGATATCAACTGATGTGCGGGACGCAGGCGCTGCAGTTCGTCTCCTATCGGCACGGTGATACCTCGCTGGTGCGCGACGCCCGGGACCAGAGCTTCCTGCTGTCCGCCAAGCAGCAGTACGGTCCGACGCTGATCGACAACGCCGACAAGTTCGAGCGGATCTTCGGACGATTGGTGACGACCGACCAGTCGCTCCACACAACCACCGGCCTGCTCGACCTGCTGGGGACGCTGATCTCGGTTGCTGGAGAGCCCGTGCGTCAGGTGCAGTTCCAGGCCAACCTTGCCCCGAGCAACCCGCTTGCGGCCGCATGCGCGTGCGTCACTGCGAGCCCGGGGCAGATTGCCGCCAGCGTTCATTCGTTTGTTTATGGCGGTGGGGGCGGGCCGCGCAAGGCGAGCACCGCGAAGGTGGCCCGCGCCGTCCACAGCCACAAGGCGCTTGCCCGCCTGCCGCTGACCGGTGAGTCGCCTGGCCAGCTCGCGCAGGCCAAGGCGGCGGCCGCCCACCTCTCGTTCCCGCTCGAGTACCCGCGCGTCGAGGACGCCGGCGGCAGCGGTATCCCGATCCAGATCCGCGATTACATGATCCACACGCCCGGCGGTACCGCCTATCCGGCGTTCGTGGAGGTGTTCTCGAACGGACTGCTCGGTCAGTACTACGACGTCCAGGGATCGAGCTGGACGACGCCGCCGCTGCTCGACAGCCCGACTCAATCGGTCGTCGTCGGCAGTCGTACGTACTACCTCTATTACACGGGGCAGCACCTGGAGGTGGTCGCCTGGTACGAGCACCGGGCGGTCTACTGGATCCACAACACGCTGCTCGACGCGGTCGACAACGCCGAACTGCTCGCGATCGCCGAGCAGACGACCGCGGTGCAAAGCCCGGCCTTGCGCGCCGGGCGGCTGACATCACAGCCGACGGTCGCGACCGCGCCGCCCAATCCGACGAGCGCACAGGCGAGCGACAGCACGACGCAGACGGTCGGGTTTCTCGGCGGCCTGCTGACGCTTGTAGCCGCTCCTCTCCTGCTGCTCGCTCTGTTCAGAGGGCGGCGAACACAGGCCACGTTACGCGCTGACCTTCACGCGACCGCGATCCGCGTCGGCCGGCTGCAGACCTCGTTGGCGAGCGCCGCGTTCCAAGGCACCGGCCCTGTACACGGCGGCGAGCCCGGCCCTCCGATCACGGTCTATCGACCCCGGTCGCCGATGGTTCGGCAACTGATCGCGGGGGTGTTCACCGCCGCTGTCGTGGCTGCCGTCGCGGCGGGCGTCTATTTCATCGCCCTCAGTGGAGCATCGGGCGCGAAGCCCGGCCCAAAACGAATCCACGCCCAGCACCTCCCAGCGGTCACGGTGCCGGTGGCGGTGCTCAACGCAACGCAGACGCCGGGTGCGGCCGCCGCGCTGGCGCGCCGGATCCGCGCGCAACGAGTCGTCGTGTTTGGGGTCGGGAACATCGTCGATTCGCTGCCGCCGGGTCTCGAAATCCTCTATGTCCCGGGGATGCAACGCCAGGCGCTACGCCTGGAGCGGCTGCTGGCCGCCAGCAGGCCGACGGTCGCCCCGATCGACCCAGTCATCCAAGCGGCCGCCGGAACCGCGGCAAAGATCGCCGTCGTTATCGGCTGACGACCGTCGTGATCGGCTGACCCTCGCGCCGGCCCGCTGCGTTTCCGGCGGCTGAGCCGGACGATCAACGATCTTCGACGATGGCAAGCGCAACAACCACTAGCTCCGCTCTGCTCACCGAAGGAGGTGAGAGATTCCGGGGTGCAGAGCACGACCCACCCCGCTCGAACCCCGAGCGCTTTGGCACACCGCGAGCGTCGGTGGTCGATGTGGCTGTCAGGTAAACCCAAAGCGATCACGCCGCAGCCGTCCTCGGCGCCGCGTCGCACTGAGCGTTCCTGGACTGAGACCGGTCACTCCGCAGCGGGCGCTGCGAAAGCCACGTCTACGACGAGCATGATGAGCGGATCCGCTTCCGGCGCCGAGACCCGCCCGTGGCACTCTCGTTGGACTGTTCGTTGGACTGTTTTGTCAGCCAGCGAGCGGTTTCTGGCGGTTCATAGCGGTCGATACCCGCACGACCAAATCCGCTGAATCCCCAGTAACCACGGGACTTTCCTGCAAACGACGTGATGCCGGAGGAGGGACTCGAACCCCCGACACGCGGATTATGATTCCGCTGCTCTAACCGACTGAGCTACTCCGGCGGGGATGCCGTTCCGCTCGCGAAACGC
>JBKQJQ010000016.1:0-8540 GCA_052147875.1 Solirubrobacteraceae bacterium
TCGGCGTATCGATCCTCAGGCAACAGCTCCCCGCTGTAAAGCGCGGGGTCGTTCTCGGCCTCAAAGCACTCGACGTCCGTCTTCACCACCGCCCCCGGTGCCAGCCCAACTTGCCCTCCATGAACTACAACCGCATCCGACTCGCCAATCGCGCGGCGGGCGAAGTGCGCCGCCTTGTGCAAGTTCGCCAACGCCGCGTCGTACGGCAACTCCGGCCAAAGTGCCTCGATCACCTGATCGCGATGCAACCGATGACCACCTGCCAGCGCAAGGACCTTCACCAACTCCGCTCCACGACGATGCTGCCAAGCCTCCTGAGGCACAAGGCCACCATCTCGCACGACCTGAAAACCGCCCAGCAACCGAACCTCAAGACGCTCCATCAGGAGACGATCTTCGCTCCCAACGACGGCGCGCGCAAGAGCGCCAAATCAACGTTCCAGATCACCCTGTCCACCTCGCGACCGGCGGCGCCTCTTCATCCCACGAGCTGCCGGGCGAACCTGCTCCGCTGCCGCGGGGCCACTCGACGGCCGTTGCGACGGGAGTCCAGTCTTCCCACACGGGACGCATAGCGCCGCTACTCCGTCCCCAACGCGAGGATCAGTTGTCATCGCGGCCGGTCTCACCACCGCTTCGGACGACAACCAGCGATCGTGGCGGGCGCGGCCGACTACTGCATCGTCCCGGCACATCACGAGTCGATGTGCCCGCGACGCCGCCGCCCGTCGGGCGCGCGGCCGCTCCGCCAGGCGCAGCAGTAGTGGCCGTGGCATGCGACTGTGCTAGCTCCGATGTGCTCCGTTACCCGCCGAGCAAGCGGCCGACCGGCGCCCGCGCTTCATCGAAGCAGCAATCGGGGTACCGAGCTTTCGGCGCCGCTGGTCGCCGTCCCGGGAGTGAGCGACGCGCCCGTCCACGACACGCCTCCTCCGCTCGTGAAGGAGCAGTGATCTCAGGACCTGAACGGGCGCGGGGCGTGGCCTCTTCCGGACGAAGGGAGCCGCGACCCGCGTCGGTCCTGGAGACCCGCGCGAAGGCGAAGGCAGGTCCCCACCGGCGCCTCGCGAGCGTCTCGCTTGTCGCCCGGTGGCTACCCCGCTCAACGTGTCCGGTACACGCACCGTCGAGGCTGCCCTGAGGACGCGGCTCCGGGGTCGCACGATCCCTTGGGCGACAAGCCGATAGTTGGCGTGACTGAGCTTCGGTCCGTTTCTCGCGGGACAAGCGCGGTAGCTGGTCGGGGTTCGAGGAGCACAGCGAGCCGCGCAGCTCAATCGGCAGTTGGTAGTGCTCGCGGTGGAGAGCGTCGCGGACGTGGCCAATCCGGCGGTCGATGCCGTCGATCGGGTCGGATTCGGTCGACGCCGCCCAGTTGATGAGCCGGATGGTGTGGCGGGGGCTGAGCGGCCCCCTCGCCAGGTCCCAGTGATGCGACACTCGGCGCATGCGTATCGTCGAGTTGGCGACCGAGTCTGATGATCTGCACGCCTTCGTGGTCATCGACCATGATCACTTCCCGGTGTGCGCCGGCGGGACGCGGATGTTGGCGGACGTTGACGTGCCCGAGGTCGCCCGCTTGGCGCGGGCGATGACGTGGAAGTTCGCCGCGTGCCGCGTGCCGTACGGGGGCGCCAAGGCGGGCGTCCGCTTCGGCGGCGGTGATCGCGCGGCCGTGCTGGCGGCCTACCGGCGCGCGCTACAGCCCTACCGCGAGGTGTTCCTGACGGGCCCTGACATGGGCACCTTCCCGCAGGACTTTCTCGACGGCGGAGAGGACCCCTTGCCGCTTTGGGCGCGGACGCATGAGAGGCTCGGGATGGACGACCTTGCGACCGGTCACGGCGTCAAAGCGGCCGCGGACGCGGCGCTCGCCCATCTCGGGCGCCCGCTGGCCGGCGCGGCCGTTGCGATCGAGGGCTTTGGGAAGGTGGGCGCGGGCGCCGCGCGAGCGTTCCAGCGCGCTGGAGCCCGGGTGGTGGGCGTCAGCACGGTTGCCGGGCTGGTCGCCAACCCCGATGGCCTCGCGGTCGAGGAGCTGATCGCGTTGCGTAACCGTCACGGCGATCGCTTCGTCGATCATGCCAGCACGCCCGCTCGTGCCCGCGAGGAGCTGTTCGAACTCCACTGCGACGTACTCGTCCCCGGCGCCCGGCCGGACTCGATCACCCCCGGGGTTGCCCAGCGTGTCCGCTGCGCGGTCGTCGCGCCAGCGGCCAACGCGCCTTACGAAGCCGGCGCGATCGAGGTCCTCCACCGTCGCGGGATCATCGGCGTTCCCGACTTCGTCGCCAATGCCGGCGGTGTCCACCTCTACGTGAGTGTGACCGACGACGACACGCCCGACACGGCGCTCGCCGTGATTGAGCAGAAGATCCGAGAAGTCGTCGCACACACGCTCGCGACTGCCGAGGAGCACGCCATCACTCCGATTGCAGCCGCGCTGGAGGGCGGCCGCGCATACTTGGCGCAGGCGACCGGTGCGCCGGACGAAGCGCTGGACGAGCTCTTCGCCGCTACGCCAGCGATCGCCGATCGGCTCGACCGCAAAAACGATCTGTCCTGACTTGGGGTATTCCGCCCGCGGCACGTTTTGGCCAGCGATGCGCGGTCGGGTGTGGTGATGCCGGACCCGACCGCCCGTTGAGCCTTGCCCATTTGATCGCGGCCTGCTCCCCCCGAGCGCTCTCGTGCTGGCGCCGAAAGTAACGTGTCCCGACCGGCTCGCACGATCGCCTTGGTCGTCCGGTCAGCAGCCCGAGCGGATCGCTGCTATGGCGACGATCCGATTCGGCACAAAGCCACAAACCCGAAAACCCTGGATTACCTGGGCTTTCCAAATGGGCCGTGGAGGACTCGAACCTCCAACCTTGGGATTAAGAGTCCCCTGCTCTACCAGTTGAGCTAACGGCCCTTGGCGGGCGATGTTACCCACGCGCCGAGGATCGCGAGGCTCAGCAGTCGGCCGCGATCGCCGGCGTGGTCTTGGCCGCCTTGATCTCGGACTTGACCGTCGACTGGCTCAGTTTCGGGACCATCGTCAGCGCCTTGTTGAGCGCCAGATCGCCCTCTCGGGTCTGGCCGGCCGCGTACGCGGCCGCGGCAAGACACTCGTAGCCGTGGGCGACATTCGGGTTGGCCGCGGACTGGATCTCCCATGCACTCGCCTCGCCGGAATAGTTGCCGAGCGAGCCGTAGGCGCGGGCGGCGAGCTCGGCCAGAGTTGGGCTCGGCGACTTGGTCAGCTTCAGGTACTGCTGCCAGTCGGCGACCGTGTTCGCGAGCTCCTTCTTGCCGCCCGCGGTGAAGCTGTTGGTCGCGCTGTCGTAGTTGCTGCCGGTGCCGGCGTTGTCCCAGCGGGCGAGCACTAGCGAGGCCCAGGCGTTGGCGTCATTCGGGTTCAGTCGGGTCTGCTTGAGCGCGGCCTTCTCCTGGGCACTCAGTGCTTGGCTCTGGGCGCCGCCCGATCCACCGCCGGTGAACGCGTTCAGCAGCCCCCCGTTGCCGTTGCCCGTCCCGACCCCGAACAGGACCAGGCCGCCGCCCATCAACAGGGCAAGCCCGAGATAGACCACCTGTACGGTGCGGCGGCGCCCACGGCTTCGAAGGTCAAAGAGCATCTGCGGTCAGGATTCGTCGTCGACGGTGTTCGGCTCGGCCATCGCCCGCCTTGCATCACGACGATCGGCAATCTTGAGCATCACGATACTCGCCAAGAAGAGGATCACCAGCGGTAGCGTCTCCAGCCCGGTCGTGACCGGATCCGCACCCGGCATCGCCGCGGCGATGATCGCGATGATGACCGTAGCGTAGCGCCAGTGTCTGGTCAGAGTGCTGCCGTTGATGATGCCGGCACGGTGCAGCCCCAGCAGCCCGAGTGGCAGCTGGAACGCGAGACCGACGGCCGCCATCGTCAGCACCTCGAACTGGTACAGCGGCTTTGCCTGGACGAGCGCGTTGAAGTACTGGCTGTTGTAGCCCTGCAGGAAGTGGATCGCGGCCGGCAGCACGACGAAATACGTGAACAGGACGCCGATCGTGAACAGCGCCGGCGCGGCGATCATGATCGGCAGCGCGATCCGTCGCTCCTTGTCGGTCAGCGCCGGGATCACGAACGCGTACGCCTCGTACAGCAGCACCGGCAGCGTGAACAGCAGCGCGAAGTAGAAGCACACCGTCAGCGTCGTCGTGAACGGCTCGCCGACGCCGATCGTGATCGGGACGTTCTTCGGCAGTGTTCGAGGTAGGGCGTCCGCGGTCGATTTGAGGTCGGCCTGGATCGAATCGAGGACCGCGCGCTCCTGAGCGGTCATGTTGGAGAGCCCCGCGAGCGCCCCGAATTGCGAGGCGGCCTTGCTCAGCTCATGCGAGGCCTTGACCGAATCACTCGTCAGGCCGGAGAGGTGATTCGCCTCGTTCGTGACGGACTTCGGCAGCGGCCTGTTGAGCACGCTCAACAGCGCCTGGTTCTGCCAGAAGCAGATCCCGAACGCGATCCCGAGCGCGATCAGACACACGAACAGGCGCGAGCGAAGCTCGTCGAGGTGATCGACGATGCTGAGTCGAGCCTCGTGGCTGACCGGCCGCAGAACCTTGGCCATCACTCAGCTCCGAGGCAGCGCCCGTGGCGCGCCGTGCTGACGCACCGCTGCCGACCCCCGGCGCATGACTACGTGTTTCGCTCTGAACCGACCTCGGCGGACCCGCGATCCGCGGCCGGGGCGTGCTCGGGTCCGTCGTTCGCGCCCGGATCCGGCGTGGAGGCGGTGGGAGTGATCGCCGGCTGTTGTTCTTCCTCATCCTTGGAACTGCCGGTGATGCCCTCCTTGAACTCACGCATCCCCTGGCCGAGTCCCTTGCCCAGTCCGGGCAGCCGCTTTGGTCCGAGGATCAGCAGCACGATGATGAGGACGACGATCAGGTCTGTAGCTGGGTTACGGAACATCTTCGATGCCTCCGGGAAGTGGGTCACCAAGGGTAGCGGGCAAACCGCCAAGTGGGGCAAGACACGCACGGCGGCCCGCCGGCCAGGCCAAAAACCGCTCGATGCGGGCAACCCAACCGCTGCTTCGCTCGATCCGTCCAGCCAAGCGCCACAACTGCTCAAGGCTCATCAGACGACCGCCGATAGGAAATCAGTGGCGCTCTTCACCGCCGCGGGACAAGCCAATGAGTCAAGAACCTGACAGCCGCTCCGTTCGTCGCATCGTCCTACCAAGTGGGCGAGCGATCGACCTGGTCCGCTCGGATCCGAAGCCGGCGGCGCCCCATGGCCTGCACGTGTGCCCCGAGTGCGGCTCGAACCTGGTGCAGCCGCTCGAGTGGGGCGAGGGCGCGGGCGGCTCATGGGAGTTGACGCTCCAGTGCCCCAACTGCCATTGGCTGGTCGAGGGGGTCTACGCACGTGATCAGATCGATCAGTTCGAGGAGCGGCTCGACGACGGGCTGGCCGACATGCTGTCGGACCTGCGACGACTGACGCAGGCCAACATGGCCGAGGAGATCGAGCGCTTCATCGCCGCTCTCCACGCCGACGTGATCCTTCCCGAGGATTTCTAGAAACAGCGCCTACGAGTAGCGCTCGACGACGCCGTCGGCGACCATCTCAAGCGCCGCGCGCTGGCGGTCAGGCAACGACAGCAGCGTTCCCTTGGCGCTCGCCACCAGCTCGAGGCCCTGCTCGCGGACTTCTTCGAGAGCACCGGTCGCGGCGATCCGATCGCAGACGTCCGCGGCGGCCTCGGGCCCGCGGACCTCGGCGAGCGACAGCGCGGCCAGCTGTGGATCACGTCCCCGCGCGATCAGCAGCGGCAGCGTGATCGTCCCGTCCAGCAGGTCGGTGCCGCGGGGCTTGCCGGTCCGCTCGGGCGGGCCCGAGACATCGAGCACGTCGTCGAGCAGCTGGAAGGCGGTCCCGATCGTCTCACCGAACCGTCCCAGCTCCGGCACCGGGCCAGCTCCCTCGATCGCCCCGAGCTCGCATGCCGCCCGGAACAGAACCGCGGTCTTGAGTCGGCAGCGCTCGAAATACCGCTCGGGCGCAACCGCCTTCCAGGCGTCTGCGCGCTGCATCAGCTCGCCCGCAGCGAGCTCAGAGCTCGCGCGCGACAGCGCCCGCACCGACGCGAGCGAGCCGCTCGCAGTCAGCTCGGCGAACGCGCGCGAGAACAACAGGTCACCGGCCGCGATGGCCATCCGGCGACCGCCGGCGGCGACGACGGTCGGGCGCCCGCGGCGCAGGGCGGCGTCGTCGAGCACGTCGTCGTGGACGAGCGTCGCGCTGTGGAGGAGCTCAATCGCAACAGCGGCGCGGAGCAAACCCTCGGTCTCGAGCGGCGGGGCGCCCGCCGCGAGGAACACGAGCAGCGGACGCAGCCGCTTGCCGCCGGCCGCGATCGTGTCGCCGCCGTAGCGAGCCAGCTGCGGGCCGTGGCCGCTCGCAAGCTCCGCGAGCCGTGGTTCGAGCCGGCCCATCAGCCGCGTCGTCGCGGCGCCTCCGGCCTCAACGACTGATTGAACGGCGCTCACGCCGGGGCGTCTCCGACATGCAGAGCGATGATCCCACCGGCGGTCAGTATGTACCTAACAGAGCGCAACCCGCAATCCCACATCGTCGCGGCCAGCTCCTCCGGGAGCGGGAACCTCCGCACCGAGTCAGGTAGATAGCTGTATGCGTCGGCGTCGCCGGCGAGGCGCCCCAAGGTCGGCACGACGTGGTCGAACCAGGCCTCTAGGAAGGTCGATAGCGGCGGCCGCTGCGGCGTCGTGATCTCGAGGATCACGACCCGTCCACCCGGCTTCACCACTCTGGCCATCTCCGCTATGCCCTGCCGCAGGGTCGAGAAGTTGCGAGCGCCGAAGCCGACCGTCGCCGCGTCGAACTCGTCGTTGGCGTACGGCAGCGCGAGCGCGTTGGCCTGCTCAAAGCGGACGGTCTCCAAACCGGCGTCAATGGCCTTCGCGCGCGCCAGCGCGAGCATCCGATCCGAGAAGTCGGCACCGACAACCGTTCCCGCCGGCCCGACGCGCCCGGCGAGCTCGAGCGCCAGGTCGCCGGTGCCGGTCGCGACATCGAGGACCCGATCACCGGGACCGACGCGAGCCAGATCGGCGGCCCGCCGGCGCCACTGATGATGCAGACCGGCGGTCATTACCCCGTTCATCAGGTCATAGACGCCGGCGATCCGGTCGAACATCGCCCGCACCTGGGTTTCCGGCAGCGTGCCGGACCCGGGCCGTGCGTCATTCAAATATCCCCCAGGCGGCGGAGGTGCGCTCGCCGTCATCGAATTAATGACGTGAGCCTACTGAAGCTCAGCGAGGAAGTTGACGAGGTTCGAGAACTTCTTTGGGTATTGCTGCGCGAGACTCTCGAACGACGGCATCGGCGCCGTCGGGTTGCGCAGCGTCGAGGCGATCGCCTGCGGACGCAGGATCGAGCCGATGTGGGTCAGCGGCGGTCCGGGACCGTTGTTCCCGTTGGAACCGAGCACGTGGCAGGCGAGGCAACCCGACTGGCCGACGACCAGCGAGCCGGCCTCGAACGTCGCCTTCTGCGCCGCGGTCAGGTTGGCCGGCGGCTTGAGGTCAACCGAGTTCGGCGAGCCGGTGTTGGCGCCGGAGTAGGTCAGGTATGCCATCGCGAAGATCGTCGCCAGCCCCGCGACCAGCGCGACTGGGCGGCGCTCGATCCGGCGCTCGGGGCTGCGGTCATAGAACGGCAGCAGGAACAGCAGGATCATGCAGATCGTCGGCACGCCGATCGTCGCCATGTCCGTGAACTTGGGGACGTTCTTCATCACGCGCAGGACTTCGAACAGGAAGAAGAAGTACCAGTCCGGGCGCGGCACGTAAGTGGTCGTCGTCGGATCGACCTTGGGACCCAGCTCGGCACCGAACATCGCCGCCAGGAAGATGATCACGATCATGACGATCACGGCCATGATCGCGTCCTTGGCGACCGCGTAAGGGACGAACGGCTTGCCCTGATTCTTCAGGATCGAGTACTCGCGGAGGTACGCCTCCTTCTCGGCCTGGTTCATCCGCTCACACCCGCGACTCGCGCAGTTCGGGCTCTTCCTCTGCCTTGATCCAGGGTGGGGCGGAGATGCCGAGCTTGGTGATCAGGTAGAGGTGCGCGCCGATCAGGGCGGCCATCAGCCCGGGGATCAGCAGCATGTGGATCGCGTAGAAGCGCGACAGCGTCGTCGCGCCGAACTCTGGCCCGGCTCTCAGGAAGTCAGACAGGTAGGGGCCGATGAACGGGCCGGTCCCATTGATGTTGACGCCGACGATCGTCGCCCAGTAGGACTGCTGGTCGAACGGCAGCAGGTAGCCGGTGAAGCCCATCGCCAGCGTCAGGATCAGCAGCACAACGCCGATGATCCAGGTCAGCTCGCGCGGGTACTTGTATGCGCCGAAGAAGAACACGCGCCCCATGTGCAGGAAGATCAGAATGATCATCACGCTCGCGCCCCACTTGTGCATGCCGCGCACGAGCTGGCCGAGGAACGCGTTGTCGGTGATGTAGCGGACCGACT
>JBKQJQ010000017.1:0-6121 GCA_052147875.1 Solirubrobacteraceae bacterium
ACGTCGGCGCTGCCTGCACGTCGTTTCTGACTGCGCTCGCACAAGCGACCGCTCAGATCGAGTGCGGCCGCGCGCAGCTCGTGCTCGTGATCGGCGCCGACTTCGTGACCCGGATCGCCGACTATCGTGACAGCAAGAGCTCGCCGCTGTTCGCCGACGGCGCGGGCGCCGTGGTCGTCGGCCCCGGTGGCGAGGGGCGCGGCCAGATCGGCCCGATCGTGCTGGGCGCCGACGGTTCGCACGCGCGCACGATCTTCGCGACCCAGTCCGAGCGGCTGGTGCGGATGGACGGTCCGGAGGTGTTTCGCCACGCGGTCGCGCGGATGGGCGACGTGACGCTCGAGGCCGTCGCTCGCGCGGGACTCACGCTGGCCGAGATCGACCTGTTTGTCTATCACCAGGCAAACGCGCGGATCACGCGGGCGCTCGGCGAGCGGCTCGAGCTCGATCACGCGCTGGTCGTCGACTGCATCGAGATGCTCGGCAACGCGTCGGCGGCGACGCTCCCCGCAGCGCTCGTCGCTGCCGATCTGGACGGGCGGCTAAAGCCGGGCTCACGGGTCCTGTTGAGCGCCTTCGGCGCCGGCTTCGTGTGGGGCGGCGCGGTGATCGAATGGGGTCACTGTGGCTGAGCCACGGACCGACGGCTGCGCGCTCGTGACCGGCGGGTCGCGCGGGATCGGCGCCGCGATCGCCCGTGCGCTGGCCGGCGACGGCTGGGCGGTGGGCGTCAACTACCGCTCTGACGAGCAGGGAGCGCAGGCGGTGGTGAACGCGATCGAGGCAGACGGAGGGCGCGCGATCAAGCTCGCCGCAGACGTATCGGACCCGGCTGCCGCCGAGCAGCTGTTCGGCGCGCTCGAGAAGCACTTCGACTGCCCGGTGCTGGCGCTCGTCAACAACGCCGGGATCACTGCTGACAACCTGACGCCGTCGCTCAGCGACGAGGCCTGGGACTCCGTGATCGACACCGACCTGAGCGCCGCCTTCCGACTCACGCGACGCGCGCTGAAGCCGATGCTGCGCGCGCGGGCCGGGCGGATCGTCAACATCGCCTCGTTCTCCGGGCTGCGCGCGAACGCCGGCCAGGCCAACTACGCGGCCGCCAAGGCGGGGCTGATCGCGTTGACCAAGACCTCCGCGGTCGAGGTCGCGCGCCGTGGGATCACGATCAACGCGGTCGCGCCGGGCGTGATCGAGACCGACATGACCGCCAACCTCAACGGTGATCTGCTGGCGCACGTCCCCGCGCGTCGCGTCGGCACGCCGGAGGAGGTGGCAGCGTGCGTACGCTTTCTGATTTCCGACGAGGCCAGCTATGTGACCGGTGCGGTGCTTACCGTTGACGGTGGGCTGGCCGCATGAATCCAACGCTGAAAGGAGTAACTGGATGTCAGTGACAACAGAGCAGGTCGAGAGCCGGGTCGTCGAGACGCTCGCGAGCTTCGGCCCCGACGCAAGCCAGATCACCCGCGACGCGACGTTCGAGGAGCTCGACATCGACTCGCTCGACCTCGTCGAGCTCGCGCAGGTCGTCGAGGACGAGTACGGCGTCGTGCTCAAGGGTGAGGACATGAAGGACCTGAAGACCGTTGGCGACGCGATCGACATGATCGTGCAGCGGGCCGGCTAGTGACTGGACTGCCGGACAGACGTAAGGTCGTGATCACCGGTCTCGGCGCCGTTACGCCGCTTGGCATCGGCGCCGAGCTGTTGCACGAGCGCTGGGCCGACGGGGTCGTTGGAATCGTCGACGGCGCCGGTAGATGCAGAGATTTCGAGCCCACGGAGCTGCTTTCGGTGAAGGAGGCGCGGCGGCTGGACCGGTTCGCGCAGTTCGCCGTGATCGCCGCCGGCGAAGCGATCTCGCAGGCCGGGTGGGACGGCGAGGCCCCCTACGACCCGCTCCAGATCGGGTGCGTGATCGCGACCGGGATCGGCGGCCAATCGACGATCGAGACCCAGCTCGACATCATGCGCGAGCGAGGCGCGAAGATGGTCTCGCCGCTCGGGATCCCGATGTACATGCCCAACGCGGCGGCGGCCGCCGTGTCGATGAAGCACTCGCTTCGCGGCCAGAGCTACGGCATCGTGTCCGCCTGCGCGAGTGGCGCGCACGCGCTTGGCACCGGGCTGCGGATGATCCAGTACGGGGACGCCGAGGCCGTCGTCTGCGGGGGCGCCGAGGCGACCCTGACCGACTTCGGGTTCGCGTGCTTCAACTCGATGCAGGCCCTATCGCCGACGGGGATGTCGAGGCCGTTCGATCTGCGCCGCGACGGGTTCGTCATGGGTGAGGGAGCCGGGATCGTGGTGCTCGAGGAGGCCGGGGCGGCCGCCGAGCGCGGGGCAACGGTGCTGGCCGAGCTGGTCGGCTTCGGCTCGACCTCAGATGCCCATCATCTGACGGCGCCCGAGCCCGAGGGCGGTCCGGCGTCGCGGGCGATCACGCTCGCGCTCAACGACGCCGGCGCGACCGCCGCCGACCTCGCATACGTGAATGCCCACGGCACCTCGACACAGCTCAACGATGCGGCCGAGACCCGAGCGCTCAAGCTCGCACTCGGCGAGCACGCCAAGCGAATCCCGATCTCGTCGACTAAGTCGTCGATCGGGCATCTGCTGGGTGCGGCCGGCGCGGTGGAGGCGGTAGCCACCGTGCGAACGCTGCTCACCGGCGTGATCGCGCCGACGCTTGGCTATGAGGTCCCAGACCCCGAGCTCGACCTCGATTACGTTCCGGGCGAGGCGCGGCCGCTACTGGGGTCCAACGGCCACCAGCCGCTGGCGCTCTCGAACTCGTTTGCGTTCGGCGGCCACAACGTCGCGCTCGCGCTCAGAGGAGCCGCGAAGTGAGCGCCACTGCTGTCGAGACCAGGCCGCGGCTCGACCCGCTGCAGCGGCTTGAGGCCTTGTGCGATCCGGGCAGCCTGCACGTCCTGCGGTCGAGCGTGCGCTCGTCGCGTCTGGGCGAGCGGGCCGTCGCGGGTGACGGCGTGGTCGGCGCGACCGGGACCGTCGACGGCCGGCCGATCGCCTGCTATGCGCAGGACGGCGCATTCCTCGGTGGCTCCCTGGGCGAGCGGCACGCCGACACAATCGTGCGCGTGCTCGGGATGGCCGAGCGCGCCCGGATGCCGGTCGTATCGTTCGTCGAGTCCGGCGGCGCCCGGATGCAGGAGGGAACCGCGGCGCTCGCCGGCTACGGACGGATCTTCCGCCAGACGGTCGCGATGACCGGCATCGTGCCCCAGATCTCGATCGTCTCCGGTGCATCGGCGGGCGGTGGCGCCTACTCGCCGGCGCTGACCGACCTGATCGTGATGACGCAGGACGCGGCGATGTTCCTGACCGGTCCGGGCGTCGTGCGCGAGGCGCTTGGTGAGGAGATCGACGCGACCGGCCTCGGCGGCCCGAACGTCCACGAGCGCAACGGCGTCTGCCACCTGGTCGAGCGCGACGAGGCCAGCGCCGCCGCACGCGTGCGCGAGCTCCTCTCGTATCTGCCGTCGGCAGCCGGGCAGACGCCGCCGCGGGCGCCGTCGCTTGATCCGGCGCTGCCCGACCCCGGCGCCCTGGTCCCCGACGCGCCCCGCAGCGTGTATGACGTCCGCGACGCGCTCAATGCCGTGATCGACCGCGACTCGCTGCAGGAGCTTTGCCCGCGCTGGGCGCGCAACGTCGTCACCGCGTTCGCCCGAATCGAGGGGCGGCCGGTCGCGATCGTCGCCAACCAACCGCGCTACCTCGGTGGCGTGCTCGACGCGGAGGGCTCCGAGAAGGCGGCCCGGTTCGTGAGCTTCTGCGACTCGTTCGGGCTGCCGCTGATCGCGATCGTCGACACCCCGGGCTTCATGCCGGGCTCGCGTCAGGAGCGAGCCGGGGTGATCCGCTACGGCGCCTCATTGGTGCGGGCATTCGCGGCCGCCAGGGTGCCGAAGCTGACGGTTGTGCTTCGCAAGTCCTACGGCGGCGCGTACATAACGATGAACTCACGCGACCTGGGAGCGGACCTGGTGCTCGCGTGGCCCGAGGCCGAGCTCGGGATCATGAGCGCCAAGGCCGCGGTCGGAATCGTCAACCATCGCGAGCTGCGGCTCGCGGGTGACCCCGACGCCGAGCGCGAGCGGCTGGCTGACGCGTACTCGCGTGACCACCTGCGGGCCGAGTCGGCGGCCGCCGAGGGGTTCGTCGACGAGATCATTGAGCCGGTGCAGACACGGGAGCGGCTCGCTGCCGCGCTCGATGCCTTTGCGGGGGGTCGCCCGTGATCTTGGAGGGCAAGCGCCTCCTGATCACCGGCGTCATCACCAAGGACTCGATCGCGTTCCACGCCGCTGAGCAGGCCCAGAAAGAGGGCGCGGAAATCGTCCTGACGAGCTTCGGCCGCGTGCGCCGGATGACCGAGCGGGCCGCCCAGCGGCTGCCGACCCCGGTCGATGTCCTGGAACTCGATGTCAACAAGCCCGACGACCTCGCGGCGTTGACCGAGTCGCTGAGCGAGCGTTGGGGCGGCGTCGACGGAGCGCTGCACGCGATCGCGTTCGCGCCCCAGGACGCGCTCGGCGGTGCGTTCATGACCGCTCCTGCACAGAGTGCGATGGAGGCCTTCCAGACCAGCGCCTTCTCGCTCAAGGCGCTGGCAGCGGCGCTCGCCCCGCTGATGGAGCCTGGCTCCGGGATCGTCGGGATGGACTTCGACGCCAGCGTCGCGTGGCCGATCTACGACTGGATGGGCGTCGCCAAGGCGGCGCTCGAGTCGGTCTCGCGCTACCTGGCGCGCGACCTCGGTCCGCAGGGGATCAAGGTCAATCTGGTCTCAGCCGGTCCGCTCGGGACGGTCGCCGCCCGCGGGATCCCGGGGTTCGAGCAGCTCGCCGACCTGTGGCGCGCGCAGGCGCCGCTGGGTTGGGACATCGAGGATCCGCTCCCAGTCGCACGCGCGATCTGCTGGCTGCTGTCCGAGTACTCGCAGGCGATCTCGGGCGAGATCGTCCACGTCGACGGCGGCTTTCACGCGATCGGCGCGCCGAGCAGCCCCGCCGCCTAGCGTCAGACCAGCGCCTCCTCCGATACCGCTTCGAGCGCCGGGCCGACGAGCATTCCCTGGAGCCGGCGCGCCGCGTCGAGGTGATCGCCGGTCCAGATCACGCGCACGCCGGTCGCGGTCCCGTGGCCGTCGGCGTCACGGAGATCCTGCCCGACCGTCTCGGCGAGCCGCTCGTCGGCGCTGTCATCCGCCGGCAGCGGATCAGGGACGATGCCGCTGCCGGTGAGGCTCGCGGCGAAGCCGTCGTACCAGCTGTTGAGCTGCCGGGTTCGTTCGAGCAGCTCGGCACGGGCGGCGGCACGGTCGGCGGTGCCGCCATCGTCGCGATCCCAGAGGTCGATCACGGCGTCGGCGGCCAGCCGCAGCCCACTGACGCCGGTCACCAGTCGCGTCACCTCCGCGAGGCGCACCGGCTTCGCGCCGCGCTCGGCGAGATAGCCGCGGAACGTGTCGTCGAGCCGCCGCGCAGCAGCCGCGGCGCGGCTCGACTCGTCGGTCGGCTTGGGACCCGATGGACCGCTCGCGTCGCAGCGACCGACGCCGTAGGCGACCGCGCTCGACAGGTAATCGGCACTGTCGACGTACGCTTCCGACAGCGCCTTGCCAAGCGCTGCCGCGGCGCCTCGCGGCCAGAACAACAATCCGACAACCAGGCTGACCGCACAACCGAGCGCCACGTCCTCGATCCGGACCAGCCCGATCTTCCAGCCGGCCGGCGCGAGGATGTTGAACAGGATCAGCAGCGTCAGCGTGAAGGCAGCCTGTCCGGCGGCGAACGAGACCGTCGCGGGCGCCAGGCCGGCGAGCAGGACCGCGATCGGGAGCAGGACCCAGAGGACCGTCGTGTTGGTCCCGATCAGCGTTACGAGAATTGCGCCGACGATGAACCCGGCGGCCGTACCCAGCAGCGCCCGGACGATGTTCTGGCCGGTGTTCAGCGCGCTCGAGCGCAGCACCGCCAGGGTCCCGAACACAACCCAGAACGCATGCTGGACGCCGCTCAGGTCGGCGACCAGGACCGCTACTCCGAGCCCAGCCGCGCCGCGGATGCTGTTGCGCAGCCACAGCGAC
>JBKQJQ010000018.1:0-2561 GCA_052147875.1 Solirubrobacteraceae bacterium
CAACGCGCGGTTGGACGAACTCCGGGCTCAGGCTCAACACGCCCGGCAGCGTTATGACCTCTACAAGGCCAAGACCTACGGCCTGCGCGCCACTAGCCCTGCGCGCCTACGTGAACTGGAACGCGAATCCGCACGAGCCGAAGCCAACCTCCTGTTCGCCAAGGCCGACGCAGATTGCACCCCTGGTCAGGCGCCGCGAACGGACTAGGGATCCGGGGGGCGTACTCGATCAGCGGCATGACTTACTCCGCCAGCGGCATGGCTTACTCCACCAGCAGCGCGGCTTACTCCACCAGCGGAGGTTCAAGCAGCGACGTGTTGATGTGCTCGGAAAGTGCCGTCGCCGCGGCCCGCCGCGCGGCTAGTCGCTGCTGCTCATCCTCGGCGCTGAACAACGCCGCCGCATAAGCGCTCGAGGCCGCTTCCCACGATTCCCGAAGACGGTCGGTCTCCAGCCGCGCCTCGCGGCGCATCGTCTCGACGGCTGTCGTGATGACCTCGGCCGGAGCGTGCGCATCGAACGTTGTCTCGGCGTCCGTCTGACGGACGAACGTGAACGTGTGCTGCCCGGTGAGGACGGGCCGGTGCAGGATCCGCTCGATACGCGTCGACGCGTCGTCAAGGACGCTGGTCGAGATGCTGAAGCGCGGATACGGCTGGACCGCAGCGAGCCATTGGAGCTCGCGCGCTTCGGTCTCGCGTTGCTGGTGCGCGTCGATCGTCAGGCCGGCGTATTCGGCCAGATGCACCCATCCCCAGTGCGTGCCGATCAGCAGAAGCCCGATCACGGCCAGGACAGCGCTGACCGCGCCGCCGCCATTGAACAGAAGCTCCACACCGCCATAGAGCAGCAGTGCCACCCCGCCGACCAGGGTGACACCGGTTAGAAGCGACCCCGTCGCGACCAGCCGGTCATGCCGCGCAGTCGACATCAGCGGCTCGTGATGCTGCTCAGCCTCGGGCAAATTCAACAAGTCCTCGCCCAATAGCCGCCGGTCAGGAGGGACCCCGAGGAACGCGAGCATGCCCTGACTGTTCTCGACCATCGTCCGGGTCTCCACGCCGGTGCTCTAGGACCGGGTGCCCTCCGTCGCTGGTGGCGTTGCCCGCCTGCCACCTCCCCCGTTGCCACCACTCCTGGCGGCGTCCGCGGCGAGGTTGCCCGTGAGCATGCCCTGCTGGACTTGGTCCATCAGGGAGCCGACCGAGGCCGGCGAGTGGGGTAGCAAGAGCGTCGTCATGTTGCCGTGCTCGCCGACCGACCGGATTGTGTCCATGTACTGCGTCAGCGCGACCAAGCCCATCGCTTCCTTGGGGTCGATGCCCTGCTGGTCGGCGAGGATCGCGAGCGAGTCCTTGAGTCCCCGGGCGATCGCTTCCCGCTCCGCGGCCACCCCCTCGCCGTGGAGGCGCATCGACTCCGACTCCGCCTCGGCCTTCTTGATCCGCAGCGTCTTGTCGCCCTCGCCCTGGGCAGTCGCGGCTTCCTGATTTCGTCGGGCGGCGTTGATGTTGTTCATCGCGTCCTTGACCAGCTGGTCCGGTTCGATGTTCGTTATCAGCGCCTTGATGATCTCGTAGCCGTAGTCCGCCATCTGCGTCTGCAGGGTGTCCTGGATGTGCTTGGCGATCGTGTCCGCGTCGGCATAGGCCTCGTCGAGGTCCATCGTCGGGATGTGCGAACGGACCACGTCGAAGGCATAAGACTTCATCTGCACCTCGGGGTCGTCGAGCTTGTAGAAGGCATCCTTCACCTTCTCCTGGTCGGCACCGACCATGTACTGGATCGCGAGCTTCACCACCACAAACACGTTGTCCTGGGTCTTGGTCTCGATGTCCGCATTCAGCTGCTCGACCTGCAGGCTCATCCGGCCCGCCACCTTCTCGACGAACGGGGACTTGCGCTGCAGTCCGGGTCCCGCGACGCGGACGAAGCTGCCGAAGCGCTCGACGATCGCACGCTCCTGCTGCTCAACGGTGAAAAAGAAGATCGGCATACGGAGTCCTTTCAACGGACGCGAGAGCGCACATCGCTAGCGCCGGCGTCCGAGCGCTCTATAAGGAAAGGCGCTTCCGTCGCTGGGGACGAAACTGTCCGTGAGGTCGCCGTTCGGGGCTTACTTGGCCGACGGTGCTCCGCGCGAAGTCGCTTCGCAGAAGCGGTGAAAAGGCCCACCACACAGTCTACTCGGCCGACAATCGCCTCAGACTCAGACCCAGGCGGGTGCGGTGCAGTTCGTACCGGGCCCGTCGCTCGCAATCATGCGGATCTCCGCGCTCAGGCGGTCAAGCAGCGTGGCGCGCCGCTGCTACAGCCGCCTCCGCGCTCAAGCTGGCCGAGAAGCAACCTCGACTGGTGCCGACCCCGGGGTCACCCTGACGTCGCGATCGGGCCTTGCCTGCTCGAACGTGACGAGCTTTCCGTGTTCCTCGTCCCACAGCTTGAGCCGGACGCTGCGCAACGCATCACGGACTGAGAGCGTCGGGACCTGGAGGAAGATCGGGTTCTCGTCGTGAGCGCGCTGAAGGTTGTAGTTCGGAATCCGTGCGTTGAGGTGGTG
>JBKQJQ010000019.1:0-5979 GCA_052147875.1 Solirubrobacteraceae bacterium
TCGGAGGAGGAGTGGGAGATGGTCCGGACCCACCACAAGGCCGGCGTCAAGCTGATCCGCGACACCGGTGCTTGGTGCCCGCTGGTCCAGGCCTGCGTGCTGCGCCACCACGAGCGTTGGGACGGAACCGGCTATCCCGAGGGTAAGGCCGGCTCCGACATCCACGAGATGGCTCGGATCGCGGCCGTGGCCGACGTGTTCGACGCGATCACCTCCGAGCGCAGGTTCGCGCCGGCCAATCCGGCCCATGTGGGCGTGCAGGCGGTCCTCGCCGGCGCCGGAACCCAGTTTGATTCCACGATCACCGACGTCTTCTCCCGCCGGGTCGCGCCGTTCCCGCCCGGCGTCGAGGTTGAACTGACCGACGGCCGCCGAGCGGTCGTGGTGAGCGTGTCCGAGCTTGCGCTCGACCGCCCCGTGGTCCGCATCATCAGCGGTCCGGAGGCCCCGGTCGACATCTCGCTGACCGCGGATCCGAGCATCCAGATCGTCGGCTGGAACCCCGTTCCGGTCGCCGGCGCCGCTCAGGCCGCGTAGGGACTTACCGGTCGCTCAGCGGGCGCGGTGTTCGGCTCAAGCTTTCCAGAGCCGCGGTCGATTCAACTGGTGGTTCCATCCCCCTGAAAGGACTCCTCCCCGCCGTGTCATTCCTGATCTCATCCGTTCGCCGGCAGCTGATCGGCGCCTTCACGGCCGTCTCGCTCGTCTTCATGGTCGCGATCGTGCTCGCCTGGACGGGCAGCTCCAAGGCGCTCATGCTCGCGGTCGCGCTGCTGGCGGTCCTGGTCGCCGGAGTCATCAGCCTCACGATCTCGCGGGACTTCAGCCGCCGGATCAATCAGCTGCTCGACGGGATCGAGAGCCTCGACGCCGACGCCCTGGCCGAGCTCGAGAACGGACTCGCCGCGATCGCCCATGGAGACCTCACCCGCGAGCTGGCGCCCAAGGTCGACGAGATCGAGACATCCCGCGAGGACGAGATCGGCGAGCTGACCCGCACCTTCAATGGGATGGTCCAGAAGTCCCACGCCAGCATCGCGGCCTACAACGCCACCCGCGCCAACGTCGCGACCATGCTCCGCGAGATCTCGAGCACTTCCGAGCAGCTGTCGCTGTCCTCGCAGCAGATGGCCAACACCTCCAAGGAGGCCGGACGGGCCGTCGGCGAGATCGCCCAGGCGGTCAGCTCGGTCGCGGCCGGCGCCGAGGACCAGGTCCGCTCGATCGCCGAGGCGAAGCTCCTCACCGACGAGGTGGCGATGGCCTCGCACGCGTCGGCCGACGGTGCGCAGCAGACCGCCGAGGCGGCCGCTGCGGCGCGCGACATCGCCGAGCAGGGTGCCCAGGCCGTGTCCCAGGCGACCGAGGCGATGCAGGCGATCCGCAGCTCGAGTGCCGAGGCGAGCAGCGCCATCCGCTCCCTCGACGCCAAGAGCGAGCAGATCGGCGAGATCGTCGACACGATCACCGGGATCGCCGAGCAGACCAACCTACTCGCGCTGAACGCCGCGATCGAGGCCGCCCGCGTCGGCGAGCAGGGCCGCGGCTTTGCGGTCGTCGCCGAGGAGGTGCGCAAGCTGGCCGAGGAGTCTCAGTCCGCAGCGTCCTCGATCTCCACCTTGATCCAGGAGATCCAGCAGGAGACTCGCCACGTCGTCGAGGTCGTCGAGGACGGCGCACGACAGAGCGAGGACAGCGCGACCACTGTTGAGCAGGCCCGCGAGGCATTCGCGCGCATCTCGGCCGCTGTGCAGGACGTCGGCAGCCGCGTGGAGCAGATCGCCGGGTCGATCCAGGAGATCGCCAGCGCCGGCAGCCGCGTGCAGGACAGCATGACCTCGGTGGCCGCGGTCGCCGAGGAATCGAGCGCCTCGTCTGAGCAGGTGAGCGCCTCGACCCAGCAGACGAGCGCCTCGACCGAGGAGATCGCCGCGTCCGCGACCGAACTCGCTCGGACGGCTGACGAGCTCGAACGGCTCGTCGGCAAGTTCACGCTCGCCTAAGTCGGACTTCCGATCCAGGCATACCGCGCCGCGTGCGGACCTCAGTGTCCGTGCCCGGCGTGACCCGTTAACGGGCCGCCATCGCTGTAGGCGGGTACCCGAATGTCTCTCCGACGGCCCCCTTGCCGTTGAGGGCCGTCGGAGAGACATCGGGCGCTCCGCCGCGGGCTAAAGGATCCCGTCCGCAGGCCGATTCAAGGAAGGACTCGACGGATCGAGTCGTAACCGAGCCCAAGGAGGGCGCGTCTTTCACCGGACCCCACATGTCCCTCCTTGACACCACTCAGCAAGCCCTCGAGTCCGCCATGAGCGGCTCGATGCTCCAGCAGACGCTGCTGACGAACAACCTCGCCAACGCCGACACGCCGGGCTACCAGCCCGAGGAAGTGGACTTCCAGTCGACGCTCGCGAACGCGATCCAGTCCGGGCAGTCGCCCACCTCGGTCACCTACCAGCCTTACACGGTCGCGCAGTCGACCGGCCCCGACGGCAACGGGGTCAGCCCCGAGCAGCAGGAGGCCGCGTTGTCCTCGAACGGCCTGCTGTACGAGACGCTGACCCAGGTCGCGGCTCAGCGCGAGTCCATCCTCGAGAGCGCCATGGGCATCGGGCAGTCCTGATGAGCTTCTTCGACGCGATCAGCATCGCCGCCAGCGGACTCACCGCCGAGCGCACGCGCATGGACGTGACGTCCGAGAACCTGGCCAACGCGGACACCACCCAGGGCGCGAACGGGCAGCCGTACCAGGAGCAGGAAGTCGTCCTGCAGCAGGTGGGCGGCGGCTTCAGCGCGGCGCTGTCAAACGCGATGGGCTCGGTCCCGGGCAGTTCTGCGGTCAACGGCACCGCGGCCGGGGGCGTCGAGGTCGCGGGGATCGTCAGCAGTCCCACGCCCGACCAGTCGGTCTACGACCCGAGCAACCCCTCGGCCAACTCCCAGGGCTACGTGAAGATGCCGAATGTCAATCCGGTCAACGAAATGGTCGACATGATTGACGAGTCGCGGAACTACGAGTCCGACGTGACCGCGATGAGCACCGCCAAAGAGATGTACGAGAAGACTCTGGATCTCCTGAAATGATTCCGGCGATCTCAGGAGCAGTCGGGCCGCTCGGCGCGGGTGAATGGAGCGTAGGCGGGGTCGGCTCGATCGGCCAGAACGGCACGGCCGGCACCGCCGCGACGGGCGGCGGCGACGGCAGTTTCGGTAGCGCGCTCACGGGAGCGATCAACTCACTCGAGACGAGCCAGGCCAACGCCACCACCGCCTCACAGCAGCTCGCCACCGGGCAGCTGACCGATCCAACCCAGGCGATCACCTCGGTCGAGAACGCCTCGCTCGCAATGGACCTCGCCTCGCAGATCCGCACCAAGCTGGTCGACGCCGTCGATCAGGTCTTCCAGACCCAGATGTAGTTCAGGGCCACGAGCCCTCCGCCGGTTCCCTCGATTCTCCCGCCGGTTCCCTCGATTTCGGCCGGTTCCCTCGATTCCGTTTCCTCGATTACCCCAAGCGTTCCCTCAAACCCCATCCAGGTTCCCTCGACCTCACCCGCCACTGCCTAAATGGACATTCGTCAATTCATCACCAAGCTGTCGCCCAAGGGCTGGGCCATGGTCGGCGGCTCGGCCGCCGCCGCGATCGTGTTCCTCGTGGTGATCATGCACTTCGCCTCCGCGCCGAGCTACTCGACGCTGCTCACCGGGCTGGATCCGGCGCAGACCGGAAAGATCACCTCGACGCTCGACGCGAAGGGGGTCGGCTACCAGATCCAGAACGGCGGCACCGCGCTCGCCGTCGAGTCGAGCCAGACGAGCGAGGCGCGGATCGCGCTCGCCACGGCCGGCCTGCTCGGCGTCGGCAGCACGCAGCCCGGCTTCGAGCTGCTCAACAGCTCCCAGCTCGGCGCCTCGAACTTCCAGCAGCAGGTCACCTACCAGCGCGCGCTCGAGGGCCAGCTCGACCAGACGATCGAGCAGATCCAGGGCATCGACTCCGCCACCGTGAACCTCGTGCTCCCCAACCAGCAGGACGAGCTGTTCGGCGACGACAGCCAGAGCTCGAGCGCTTCGGTGCTGCTCGACGACTCCGGCAGCGTCGACTCGAGCCAGGTCAAGGGCATCGCCGAGCTCGTTGCCTCGAGCGTGCAGGGCCTGGACGACCAGAAGGTCACGATCACCGACTCGACCGGCGACCTGCTGTGGCCCGCGTCGGGCTCGGACACGTCCGGCGGCGATCCGACCTCCCAGCAGTCGGCCAACAACCAGTACGACGCGACCACCGCCGCGGCCGTCACCGGGCTGCTCGCTCAGACGCTCGGCCCCGGCAAGGCGCAGGTGGTCGTCAACGCCAACCTGAACGCCAACCAGGCGACCTCGGACACCCTGACCTACGGCAAGAAGGGCGTGCCGCTGACCTCGCAGACCCAGACCGAGACGCTCAAGGGCGGCAGCCCCACCGCCTCGGGCACGACCGGCACGATCCCCACATACGCCGCGAGCACCGGCTCGAGCTCGTCGAACTACTCGAACAAGACCGCGAACACGACCTACGGCGTCGACAAGACCGTCACCCACTCGGTGATCGCACCGGGGGCGGTCGAGAACCAGACGGTGTCGGTGCTCGTTGACAAGTCGGTCCCGGCGTCCGCGATCCCGGCGATCAAGAGCGCGGTGGCCGGCGCCGTCGGCCTGAACCCCAAGCGTGGCGACACCTTGTCGGTGTCCCAGATCGCGTTCGCCAAGCCCGCCGCCACGCCGGCGCCGGCCTCGAGCACGAAGATGATCGGCTACGCCAAGTACGCGCTGATCGGCTTCGGCGCGCTGCTGTTCCTGTTCTTCATGCGGCGCAGCATCAAGCGGCGCGAGAAGGAGGCGTTCACCGGCCAGCCCACCTGGCTGCGCGAGCTCGAGACCCCGCGCCCGCTGGCCGCGCTCGCCTCAGGCGATGAAGCGCAGACCGATGTCAAGCGCCTGCGGTCGCCGGTCAACGTCCCCAAGCGCCAGGTTGAAGAGTTGGTGGAACGCGACCCCGATCGCGTCGCCCAGCAGGTCCGCGCCTGGATGAGCGAGGACTAGGGGCGGGCGCGGAGAATCGATGGCAGCCGAACTCGAAAAAGCACCGACGGCCGCTCCGGCCGCCGCCGCCGCGGCCCAGCCGCCCGCCAAGCGCAAGCTCGAGATCAAGGGCCGCAAGAAGGCCGCGGTGCTGCTCGTGTCGCTCGGTCCCGATCGCGCCGCCGAGGTGTTCAAGCACCTGCGCGACGATGAGATCGAGACCCTGTCGCTGGAGATGGCCAAGCTCCAGCGCGTCGACCCGATCACGACCGCCACCGTGCTCGAGGAGCTCGCGGCCACGGTCGAGGCCTACGACTCGCTGCTGTCCGGCGGCGTCGACTACGCGCGCGAGGTGCTCGAGCGCGCGCTTGGACCCGAGCGGGCGCTCGAGATCATCGGGCGGCTGTCGAGCGTGATCGAGATGCGGCCGTTCGAGTTCCTCCGGCGCACGCCGGCCGAGCAGCTCGTGACCTTCCTGCGCAACGAGTCGCCGCAGACCGTGGCGCTGGTCGTCGCCAACCTGCACACCACGCTCGCCTCGCAGGTGCTCGCGAACCTGCCCGGCTCCGAGCAGGCGGACATCGCGATCCGGATCGCCCGGATGGGCGAGACCAGCCCGGACGTGGTCAAGCAGGTCGAGAGCGTGATGAAGAAGAAGCTCGACAGCGTGGTCCAGCAGGAATACTCGTCCGCCGGCGGGATCAAGTCGCTCGCGGAGATCCTCAACCGCACCGACCGCTCGACCGAACGCAACGTGCTCGACTCGCTCACCGAGGCCGATGAGGAGCTCGCCGCCGAGGTCCGTCGCCTGCTGTTCGTGTTCGAGGACATCGTCAAGCTCGACGACCGCTCGATCCAGCTCGTCCTCCGCGGGGCCGACCAGAAGGACCTGGCGCTCGCGCTGCGCGGCGTCAACGAC
>JBKQJQ010000020.1:0-6501 GCA_052147875.1 Solirubrobacteraceae bacterium
GCGGAGCCAGCACGATTCCAGGCCAGACCGGCGCCACCACACCTACCACCACCGGCACCACCCCGGGCGCGACCGGTGGTGCGTCCCCGACCTCGACCAGCCCGTACAACAACCCGACGCTGTTCGCCCAGCCGCCGCAGGCGTCGCCGGGCAACGGCAATGGGAATGGCAACGGGCAGGGGACGGGAACCGGTAATTCGCCGGTGTCGCCCAATGGCGGCACCGGCGTGAAGAAACACTGACCGGCGGCTGGTAGCTTTGTCAGCCGGCGTGCGCGTTGATGCGCGGCCACAAACAGGTCTGGACGAAGATGCCCAAGGAAGAAAAGGTCGAGCTCGAAGGCGAGGTTGTCGAGGCGCTGCCGAACGCGATGTTCCGCGTCAAGCTCGACAACATGGATCGCGTCGTGCTCGGGCACGTCGCGGGCAAGATGCGCCGCTTCCGAATCAGGATCCTGCCGGGCGACCGCGTGCGGGTCGAGCTGTCGCCGTACGACCTCGATCGCGCGCGCATCGTCTACCGGCACCGCTGATCGCCAGCGCCCGGATGCGCGAGCTCGAGCTGATCGAGTCCTTGCGCGAAACGCTGGCCCGTGGCGGACCGCGGATCGTGCGCTGGCTCGGCGACGACGCCGCGGTGGTTCGCGGCCGCGGCTATGCGGTCACGTCCGTCGACACGATGGTCGATGGGGTCCACTTCCGCACCGGACAGCTGAGCTTTGAGGAGATCGGGCGGCGAGCGATGGGCGCCGCGCTGTCGGATCTCGCGGCGATGGCGTGCGCACCAGGCGAAGCGTTCTTGGCGCTCGGTGTGCCCGCGCTGACTGAGCTTTCGGACGCGCTGGCGCTGGTCGGGGGCGCCGGGGAGCTGGCGTCGGAGTTCGGGGTCGCGATCGCCGGCGGCGACGTCACTGCTGCCGGCTTGTTGATCGTGTCGGTCACCGTCGTCGGATGGTCCGACGACCCCGGAGCGCTTGTCGGCCGCGACGGAGCGCGGCCGGGGGACCTCGTCGGAGTCACCGGGACGCTTGGCGCTGCCGGCGCGGGCCTCGCGGTGATCGAAGGCCGGGCTAGCGTCGCGCCGGAGATCGCGGCGCAGTTGCGTTCGCGCTATGCCACGCCGCGACCGCGCGTCTGCGAGGGCGCGCTGCTCGCCGGCCTCGGCGCGACCGCGATGATCGACGTCTCAGACGGAATCGCTACCGACGCCGGGCACCTGGCCCTCGCGAGCGGAGTGCGGATCGAGCTCGAACTCTCGAGCCTGCCGCTAGCCGAGGGCGTCGCCGAGGTCGCGGCCCAGCTGGGTGAGGATCCGGCGACGTTCGCTGCGACGGCCGGCGACGACTATGAACTGTGCGTGTGCGTCCCCCCCGGCGCCGTGTCAGGCCCCGGTGCCGAGCGCCCGGCGATCACGTGGATCGGGCGGGCGCTCGATGGGCCGGCCGGCGTCTCGTTCGCCGGCGTCGACCGCGAGCTCTCGGGCTACGAGCACTCCCCCTGAGCACGCTTGTGCCCAGAGGCGACAATCTTGTGCTCCTCCAACAGCCGACGGACGATCGCATCCGCGACCGCATGCGTGTCGACCTGATATTCGCCGCGACCTATCTGCACTTGAATCTGGCTTAGCCGCATGACGCGAGTCCCTTCGGTTATCGGCGGGGGCTGCCGGATCAACTCTGGATCCGTCTTTCGGCATCGTTGCCATACACCTCTAAGTGCCGCAGTAAGACTGGACGTTCGTCTAAACATTTGAGATGCGCCATTGCCAGTGATCAAGCGGGACCGAGAGGTTTTACCGCTTTCAAGCGCGCAAACACAATTATCCGCTGCGCCGCGCTGTACAGAGGGTTGCAGGCCGACAGGACGAGCCGCTCGTAGCCGACATTCCGGGTCACGCCGATGTCGGTCGGCGCCACGATGCGGTGGTACTGGACCGCATACGTGAACCGGCCATACGGCATCGTGACGACGATCGGATCGCCCGGAGCGAGCTCGTTGATCCGCTTGAACGGGGCCAGGTAGGTGGTCCGGTGGCCGGCGACCGCGACCGTCTGCCCCATGCCAGGCAACCCGGTCTCCGGATAGTGACCCGGCCCCTTCTCGAGGCTCGACTCGTCGGTCCCCTGGACGACCGTGTAGCTGGCGCCGATCTTCGGGATCACGATCGTGCCGACGGCGTCGCCGGTCTGAAGCTGGCGTTGCTCGCGGCGCGCGAGATAGGAGATCCGCTGACGTTGCGACCGCAGGCCCGCCAGCGCTTCGCGGTCGATCACCGACAGCGGTGCCGTGCTGTAGCTGAGGTAGCGCTTGTCGACCTGGCTGCGCATCACGAGCCCGATCGCGGCGGTCACCGGCTCCTGCCAGACGAGCGTCACGCCGGCGTCGATCAGCAAGAGCAGGCCCGAGAGGATCAGCACCGATGAGAGGTCGAGCAGCAGGCGGTGCCGGCGCCGGCGCCTCCTCGGTGGCCGACCGCCGGCAGTGGTCAGAACGCTGTAGCGCACCTCAGCGCCTGAGGGCCGACTTGGTGCCCCCAAGCGAGCCGGGCCCGGCATACGAGGCCGGCCCCCTGACCGTGACCGGCACGTGTTCCGGTCGCGGCAGCCTCGCGAGCGCGACGAGGACCCCACCGGCGATCACCGTGCAGCCGCAAAAGACACTCCATGCAAGCGCCATCAGGGGGCTGATCACATGGCCGGCGACCAGCAGCGTCACGCCCCACAGAACCTGAATCGGCCCGAAGCCGAGCGTCACCGAGTAATAGGCGATCAGCAGCCCGACGGGTACCAGACCCAGCAGGAGCAGACCGAGCCTGACCGGAGTCGGGACCCGGACATCCGGGAGCAATGCAACCAACCACAGGTGCAGCGCAGGCACTAGCAGCGCCGCGGCGAACGGGTTCATCAGCCAGATCGCGATCGTGACCAGGCAGATCGCGAACAGCACCGCGATCGCCGCCCCGGCGACCGTGCCCTCCGGGTCACGTTTGCGCGCCGGGCCGGCGGCGAAGTGGATCGCCACCGGACGGACTACGACCAGTGATCCGATCACGATCAGCCCCGCGAAGAGCAGCACCGCGGTCCCGGCCGTGTGCAGCGGCACGGTTCCCGGCCCAAGCGGCGCCGGCGGTGCCACCCCGAGTAGCCCGATCAACCGCGCGCCCAGCACCATCGCCACCACGAGCGCGAATGGGAGCGCCGCCGCGAGCACGACCAGCAGCCAGCGCCAGACGCGATAGCCGCGCCGCCTTGCGCGCGCAATGCCGTCGATCGTCGTCAGCAGGACCGGGACGACGAGCGCGAGCACGAGCACCGAGATCGCCCAGCCGGGCACGACGTCGTTGTCGAACAGGACGTAGGCGGATGGAGCTGGGATGTTCGCGCCGCTCTGCAACGCGGAGATCGTCGACAAGACCGACCGCCCGACCACCGCGAGCTCGCTGGGGCCGGAGATCGACGCGTCGGGCGCAGGACCACGCTCGCCCGACAGTGACAGCTCGACCGCCGGGATGCCGTGGGCGCCGAACGGTCCCTGCGCGGAGATCGTCAGCGGCAACGCCAGATGCGCGAACTGGCCGAACACGCTCGTCCCTCCGGAGCCGATCGCCGCCTGCTGATTTAGCTGCGCGGCGAGCGTGTTGCGAAGCGCCGGCGGAGCCACCACCGGGCTGGTTGCCCACGGCACGATCACGGGCTGGCGGATATGGACACTCGCCAGGTCACCGAGCACGATCACTGCGTCGATCGGGCCGCCAAGCGTCTGTGCGAGCTGTAGGGCGCCAGCCTCCCCCTGGGTCCCGCTGGTCGAGGCGAGTACCACCGTGCGTGGCAGCGTCTCTCCCTCGAGGTCCCGAGCTAGCTCGAGCAGCGTCGCGGTGCCCGACAGGCTCGCGGTTGCCGGCGACCCGCGCGCGTCGCGCGACGCGACGATTACGATGCTCCCGCTCTGCACACCGCTCCTAGAACCGACGACGTTCTCGAGCGTCCGGGTGCCGTCCGCGGTCCGCGCGGTGAATGTCGACGTCGCCGGCGCAAAGCCGTACTTGGTCAGGCCGATCGAGACCAGCGACGCGATGTCGTCGTCGCTCTGTGAGCCCGGCCGGCGGTACGGGTACTGCTTGGAGAGCTGGTTCATCGTCTTGTAGACGTTGCCGCCGTTGAAGGCCTGCGGCGCGAGCGAAGCGGGCAGCGCTCCCGGCTGGTTCTCAAACGAGAACGCAAGCACCACGACCGCAAGCGCGACCACCACCAAGCCGGTACGGTAGATCCGCGGATCGAGCATCGATCGACTTTATAGCGGCCCTTGCGGGCTAACACGACTACTCTTGGCAGGTAGACAGTCGCGCCCGTCCGGCCGCAACCAGTTGCCGTCCGGGCGGGGGTGACGCCTACTCTTGGACAGCAGACAGCCGTGCCCGACCGATCAGCGCGCATCCTGCTCGTGGACGATGAGCAGTCGATCCAGACGCTCCTCTCCTACCCGCTGCGCAAGGAGGGCTACGACGTCGTGCAAGCGACCGATGGGCGCCAGGCGCTGGAGCGGTTCGACGAGCAGCCGTTCGACCTCGTCGTGCTGGATCTGATGCTGCCCCAGATCGATGGGCTTGAGGTCTGTCGCCGGCTGCGGAGCCGCAGCTCGGTGCCGATCATCATGCTGACCGCCAAGTCTGAGGAGATCGACAAAGTGGTCGGGCTCGAGCTGGGCGCCGACGACTACATCACCAAGCCGTTCTCGCTGCGCGAGTTCTCGAGCCGGATCAAGGCGGCGCTGCGGCGCGCCGAGATGAGCCGCCCGGCGGAGACCGCCCCCGACGAGGCGCCGCTCGAGATCCGAGATCTGCGGATCGATTTCCCGAAGCGCTCGGTCCGGGTCCGCGGTCGCGAGGCGCAGCTGACCTACGTCGAGTTCGAGATCCTGTCGGCGCTCGCGCGGGCCCCGGGGCGAGTATTCACGCGCGACATGTTGCTGTCGCGGATGTGGGGGGATTCGGCATATCGCGACCCGCGCACGATTGACGTCCACATCAGGCACCTGCGCGAGAAGGTCGAGCGCGACCCCAAGGATCCCGAGTACCTGTTCACCGTCCGCGGTGTCGGCTACCGGTTCCGCGACACCGAGCCGTAGGGGCTGAGCCCGTTGTCCTGGCCGATTACGATCTCGCTCCGTTACAAGCTGTTGCTCGTCGTGTTCGGGATCACGGCGCTGGCGATCGCGGTCCTCTACATGTACGTGGCGCCGGGGCTGGAGAACCGGCTCCTCAACGACAAGCTCAGCCAGCTGTCGGCAGCCGCCCGCAACCACTCGGGCGCGATCAGCGCCACCGTGGGGACGGCCGACGCGGCGACCGTTGTGACGGCCCGGGTCCAGCGCGCGGCGCTGACCTCCGGCGACCGAGTGACGCTGCTGGCGGTCAACGAGTCGCAGGGGGGCGTAGAGCTGTTTCGCGAGGCAGACTCAGGCAACCCAGCCGCGACCGGGCGGCTCGCATTCGCGGTTGCGTACCGAGCGGTCACGGCGGACCGGATCATCACCGGCACCGAGTCCACCAGCTCTGGGACCGTTGGCGAGGCCGCCTACCCGATCTCGTTCCTGGGCGGGGTCACAGCGGTGGCCGTCTATTCCGCGCCGGTCGCAGACATCGCCCACAACGTCGCGACCGTCCGTCACGAGATCCTGGTGGCGGGCGCGATCGCGCTGCTGCTCGCGCTCGTCTGCGGCTACCTGTTCTCGCGCGCGCTCGCCGAACGCGTCAAGCGCCTCGAGCTGGCGGCCAAGCGGGTCGCCGCCGGGGAGTTCGGCCATCCGATTCCGGTCGATTCCGCCGATGAGCTCGGGCAGCTCGCAATTGCCTTCAATGACATGCAGCACCAGCTCGAGCAGCTGGACCTGGCACGCAAGAAGTTCATCGCGACCGCCTCGCACGAGCTGCGAACCCCGGTCTTCTCGCTCAGCGGGTTCGTCGAGCTGCTCGAAGATGAGGAGCTCGATCCCGAGACCCGCCGGCGCTTCCTGGACCAGGTGCGCGACCAGGTGCAGCGTCTCGGCAAGCTGTCGCTCAACCTGCTGGACCTGTCGACGCTCGAGGCCGGCTCGCTCGAGCTGCGGCCCGAACAGGTCGACATCGGCGAGCTGACGCGCTCGGTGTCCGGCGAGTTCGAGCCGACGCTCGCCCAGCGCGATTCACGGCTCGAGGTTCGCCTACCGGCACGCCGGATCGACGCCCAATGCGACCCGGTGAGAGTGGCTCAGATCATGCGGATCCTGATCGATAACGCGGTGGCCCACACGCCGCCGGGCACCCGGATCGTGGTCACGGCCGGACGCGAGAACGGAGTCGTGCGGCTGACGGTTCGCGACGATGGCAACGGCATCGAACCGCAGCTGCAGCAGCGGATCTTCGAGCCCTTCTACACCGCCGACGACGTCCAGGGCTCGGGCCTGGGGCTGGCGATCGCGAGCGAGCTGGCCGGACGGATGTCGGGCGCGCTGTCGGTCGCGTCGG
>JBKQJQ010000021.1:0-4040 GCA_052147875.1 Solirubrobacteraceae bacterium
AGCTGAGGCCGTCGTCGACCAGCTCGTGGAAACCAAGCTGCTCGATGCCGACCAGCTCCGCGTCGGGACGGCAGCCGGCGAGGCGCTCTCGCTCGAGGTCCGAGGACATGATCCATGTCCGGCCGCCATCCTGAACCAGCATGAACGGGTCGCCGATCGAAATCGGCACCTCGTGGCGGAGCGCCGGGTTGCGATCGCTGTCGCCCCACAGCAGCAGCGCCGCCATCACGCCGCCCGGCGCCCGGCGAACGGTGCCGGGCCAACTCGATCAGGTTTGTGAACGACCATCGGCGGACAACCCTAGCGGGAGCGTTTCCCTGCCGCGGGGCGCGCAACTTCGACCGAAGCTCCGGTTTTCAATCGGTGGTCCAACCAAGAGGGAGGCAGTATGAAGCGCACAACGAGACTGATCATCGCCGCGTTGGTGCTGGCGGCGACGGTCACCGGCGTTGCGGCCGCCGCATCGTCGCCGACGGTCACGACAGGTGCCGCGACGAAGATCGGTCACTTCTCGGCGACGCTCAACGGGACCGTCAATCCGAACGGCAACGAAACCGGCTACGTCTTCCAGTACGGGTTGACGAACGCGTACGGGCAGTCGACCAACAGCCACTCGGCCGGCGGCGGCACTGCGGCGGTCAAGGCCGCGTCCGCGATCAGCGGACTGACGCCCGGAACCGTCTACCACTATCGGATCGCCGCGCTCAACCGGTCAGGGGGCGCATTCGGGGCTGAGCACACGTTCAAGACGACCGGGCCTCCGCCGGCACTGGTCGCAACCGGGTCCGCGGTCAGCGTGAGCAGCTCAACTGCGACCGTGACCGGCAGCGTCACAACCAACGGCGCCAACACGACCTGGGTCCTCCAGTACGGCGTCACGACCGCCTACGGGTCGCAGACTTTCGGGCAGGTGGTGACGAAGACGCCCAACGCGGTGCCAGTGTCGGTGACGCTGACGGGTCTCGCGCCGTCGACGCTGTTCCACTACCGGTTGGTCGGCTACCACGGGTCGGTCGCGTCGTACGGCGCCGACGGGACGTTCTTCACGGAACCGCTCACGCGCCCGAAGCCGCGCCTGACGGCTCATACGAAGCCCTCGATCGCGCGCCATCGCCCATACGTGTTCACGACGGTCGGCTCGCTCGGCGGGGCAACATTCATCCCGTCGTACGCGCGCTGCACCGGGAACGTCGGGCTGCGCTACTACGCCCATCGTCATGAGATCGGCTTCGTCGTCGTGCCGGTCGGACCCAACTGCGAGTTCACCGCCCAGACGTCGTTCCGCCACATTCGCGGCGTCGGAGCGACACCGTTGAAGATCAGGGTGTGGTTCCGCGGCAACGGCTACGTCGCGACGGTCAACCACACGGACCACCTGATGGTTCGCTGACGGATTCGGGGCTCTCGGCGCGCGCGGCCGGGAGCCCCGCCTGACCCGGGTGCCGGGTGGGCGCCGATCTGCGGGTAGGCTTGCGCGCCATGCCGCAGAGCGGGCCGCGAGCGTCGCGCGCCGAGATCGTGCTGCTGGTGGCGCTGGCGAGTTGGGCGCTGTTCCCGCTCGTGCTGCTGTTGGTGCACGCCTCGCAGACGCACACGACGTTCACCGGCGCCGACGGCCTGATCGGCGCCGACGGCGTGCTCGGGGCCGACCAGCTGCAGTACCTCGCCTGGGCCCGCGATGCGGGTACACACGGGCTCGCATCGGATCTGTTCACGCTCGCGCCGAGCGGTCATGTCTATCTCGAGCCGCTGTTCACGATCACCGGCGCGTTATGGCGCCTCGGCCTGTCGCTTCAGCTCGCGTACCTGATCTGGAAGCCACTCGCGGTTGTGGCGCTGTTCGTGGCCGCGGTCCTGTGGGCGAGGCGGTTCTTCGGCGCCCGCCTCGGTTCACGCGCGGCGACCGTCGTCCTTTCGTTGTTTCTGTTCACGCCGCTCGCAGCGCTGTTCAGCGGGGCCCAGCTGGGGAAGGGTTCAGTCGGCTTTCAGATCTATCTGCTCGCCGACGAGCTGCTGGCGGCAAACAAGCCCTGGGGCTACGTTCCGAGCGCGTTCGGGCTGGCCCTCGTGCCCGTCGCGCTGCTGGCGGTCGAGCGCGCGCTCGAGTCCGGTATCAGCGGTGGCATGCAGAGGCCTGCGGCCACGCCGAGCCCGCTAATGAGCGGCTCCCGAGCGCCCGGCTCGCGCAACCGGGTCGCGAGGCGCACGCGCCGCCGGGCGGTGCTGGTCGCCACGACCGCGGCGTTGTTCTCAGCCTGGCTGCACCCCTGGCAGGGGATCACGCTGATCCTGATCTTCGCCGGGCTCGCCGCATGGCGCCGGCTCGACGGCGTACTGGTGCTGGCGGTTGCGGCGCTCGGTGCCGCGCTCCCGCTCGCCTACTACTACGTGCTGGGCCACACTGATTCGGCCTGGAAGCTTGCCGCCACCTACGAGGTGATCCCGAGGCTTTCGGCCGTCGTCATGCTGGCGGGGTTCGGCCCGCTGGTCCTGATTGCCGTCTTCGGACTGCGCAGGCCGGACGGGATCGTGATCGAGCAGGCACTGCTGCTTTGGATCGCGGGCTGCTTCGTCACCTACTTCACCAACGATGCGTTCGCCCCGCATGCCCTGCAGGGGCTCAGCTTCCCGTTTGCGGTGCTGGCGGTACGGGGATGGCAGCGGCTCCGGCTGCCAGCTCTGCTGGGGGTCATCGCGATCGCCCTGGTCACGATCCCGGGGCTCGCCTACGACGCTCGCAAGATCGTCCGAGTGACGCGCGGCAAGACGGTTCAGTACTACCTGCCCCGCTCCGACGAGCAGGCCTTGAAGTGGATCGCGAACAAAGCGCCGCCGGGCGGGGTGCTGGCGCCTACCCCGTTCGCGATCGTGATCCCGTCCCAGACCGGCCGCAACGTCTGGGACGGCCATGGTTACTGGAGCAGCAACTACTTCGGTCGAGCTCGTCGAGTCGATGCGCTTTTCGGTGGTCGCATGCACCCGGCGCAGGCACGCCGGTTCGTGCTCGGCACGGGCGCGAGGGTGTTGATCTCAGACTGCGGTCACCACGCCAACCTGACCAAGCCGCTGAGACCGTTGCTCGCGTCGGTGCAACAGTTCGGCTGCGCGCGCGTCTACGTGCTAGCTCGCGGCCTATCACCGAGCCGGTAGACGAACCGCAGGCCGGACCAGGTCTGGTCGATCGCGCAGATCTTGTTGTCGACCAGGCCGTGCGCGAGCCCGTGCTCGCGCACGATGCCTTCTCCGAGGTCGGTATCGATGCCCGAGGCGCGCTTGGGCCAGACCAGCCACAGACCGCCGTCGTAGGCGAGCGCCGAGCGGAGTGCGGGCAGGCGACGCTTGAGCTCCGCGCTGGGGGTATTGAAGGCGACGATCACGTCACTGGACTCGCGCAGGCGGCGGCTGATCGAAACGCCGCTGGGAAGCTTGACCAGGGTGTCCTCAAACCCCTCCGGCGCCCCGACCAGGGTCACGCGCGAACCTGGCTTGACCCCCAGCTTCCGGACCAGCGATGAGCCGGAATATCCGGCCTCAGTCACCGCCGCCGTCGCGGCACGAGCGTAGTCGACTCGGGTTGCCGCCCGCTCAAGGCGGCCTCACGCCCTAGCGCCAGACGCCTCTCCTGAAGATGCGAATGGTCCAGATCACGATGCCTGCGAACGCGAGGAGCAACACCTCGAGTTCAATCAAGTTGATGAACAGCGGCCAGTTCATCTCTTTCTTCTCGTTTCCTTGAGCGAACAGCTCAAAACGTGGACGAATGTACGATACCGCGCGCCGAGCGCGGGTGTCACACGCGCGACTCGCTCACAACCCCGGCGATCACCTGCGATAGCTGACTGCCCTGCCAGGCGAGCGGGGAACGGCCCGGCTCGTCGGCGATGAGTCGCGCGCCACCGATTGCCTCCGCGTACGCCTCTCCCACCGCCCGCGGGTGCTCCGGGTCGGCCTCGTCGTTGCTGGCGACGACCACGGTCGGGACCGCGATCGCGCCGAGCTCTGCAACCGAATCGAACGGTCGTGAGCGCGGCACCCAGCAC
>JBKQJQ010000022.1:0-3889 GCA_052147875.1 Solirubrobacteraceae bacterium
ACCTGTTGCCTTCCGATGTTGCGGCGATGGTTCGTGCGCTGCTGAGGCATTACCTCGGTAAACGCATCTTGTTCTACACGACTCGGAATGGAGAGCAGCTTCAGCAAGTCAATGCAGACACGGCTCAATTGCAGAATGAGCTCTGGTCAGCGGTCCGGGTTCCCGCAGCGACGCAGCCAACGCCGGTCCTGGCTCTTGCCATCTCGGGTATGAACGATGTGTTGAACTCCCAGGGGTACACGCAGGCTGCGTGGTGGAACACGATTCCACCAGCGGCATGGGCGCTGATGGCTGCGATCGCCATCTGTTGCAACTTGCTTGTCGGCTACGGCGCGAGACCTAGTCGAGCGAAGGCCTACTTAATGCTGGTGCTGCCGCTAGTCGTGTCCGTGGCATTCTATCTCATCGCGGATCTCGATAGCCCTCGCAGCGGCATCATCCGTGTGCAGCCCCAGAACCTGTTGAGCCTGTCGCAGACCCTGCATTCGCACTGAGGAACGTCAGCGGGGTGTTCCCTATGCGGGAAACGAGTCCAACCCGTGTCAGCGGGCTCCTGCTGGTCCCCGGGCACGCCGTTGAGGCTACGCAGCACGTTCACTGTCCTTGCCCCGGTGTCCCAGTGGCGGTGAGGCCCGCTGTCGACGTCCGAAAACCGCGAGCGCCTCGTTGTCCGGTATGGGAGTCTGGCAACGATGGATTTGCTCGACCGCCAGGCCTGCCACCGGGCTCTGCAGACGCGAGATGCCCGCTTCGATGGCCGGCTCTTCGTGGGGGTGACGTCGACCGGCATCTACTGCCGGCCAATCTGTCCTGCCCGCACCGCGCGCGAGGAGAACTGCCGCTTCTTCGCCTCGGCGGCCGCGGCGCAGGAGGCAGGATTCCGTCCGTGTCTGCGCTGCCGCCCGGAGCTCGCCCCCGAATTCGGCGCGTGGCGCGGCTCGTCGACCAGCGTCTCGCGAGCCCTGACGCTCATCGCCGACGGGGCTCTTGACGGAGGCGAGGCCGGTGTCGAGGCGCTCGCCGAGCGGGTGGGGCTCGGCGGCCGGCAGCTGCGGCGTCTGTTCGAGCAACACCTCGGCGCTTCTCCCATCGCCGTCGCCCAGACCCGGCGGGTGCTGTTCGCCAAGCAGCTGCTGCACGACACCCGGCTGCCGATGACCGAGGTGGCGCTCGCAGCGGGGTTCGGTAGCGTCAGGCGGTTCAACGAAACCTTCCGTCGACTCTTCCGCCGCCCGCCCACCGCGCTGCGGCACTCCCCGCGGTCGGGCGGCGGGTACCGGGCGGAAGTCGAGGCCGGCGTGACGTTGCGGCTGTGCTACCGCCCGCCCTACGACTGGGCGGCGATGCTGGCCCACCTCGAGTCGCGAGCCATCACCGGTGTCGAGCAGGTGGAGAGGGGCGTCTACCGACGGACGCTTGCCCATGCGGGCCTGCTGGGCACTGTCGAGGTCCGGCACCAGCCGGCTCGCAACGGTCTCGCCGCAACCATCCGCTTTCCCAGCGTTCGGGCGCTGCCCGCAATTCTCGACTCCGTGCGGCGCCTGTTCGACGTCAGTGCGGACATCCGCACCATCGGTGCCCACCTCTCGCAGGACCCCTTCCTCGCCCCCCTAGTCGCGCGACGACCCGGCCTTCGGGCGCCGGGCGGCTGGGAGGGATTCGAACTGGCCGTGCGGGCGGTCCTCGGCCAGCAGATTTCGCTCGTCGCGGCCCGCCGGCTCGCCGGGCGGCTGGTGGTGCTGTGCGGGCCGCGCCTGCCCGGGAATCAGGTGTGGCCGTCCGCGCTCACCCACGCCTTCCCCACCGCCCGGCAGGTCGCCGCGGCGGACCTGGGAGCGTTGGGGATGCCGGCGGTACGGCGGGCGGCGCTCCGCGCATTGGCCGAGGCAGCCATCGCCGACCCTCACCTCTTTCAGCCGTTGGGGACAATCGAGGAGGCCATCCGCCGGCTGCGATCCATCCGCGGTGTGGGCGAATGGACCGCCCAGTACATCGCCCTGCGGGCCCTGCGCGAGCCGGACGCCTTTCCCGCCAGCGACCTCGGGTTGCTGCGCGGCGCCGCCACCCGCGCGTACGCTCCAGCGACGCCGACCGAGCTGCTCCGTCGCGCAGAGCCGTGGCGTCCATGGCGGGCGTATGCGGCACAGCACCTGTGGGCCGCGGATGCCGGGAAGCTCCGGACTGCAAAGGACGTTCGATGACCGAATCTGCCACCGAAGTTGCACGCCACTTTCGCCGCCTCCACGACTCCGGCTTGCTCATTCTCCCCAACGCCTGGGACGCGGGCAGCGCCCGGATGATCGAGAGCCTCGGAGCCCGGGCCATTGCCACCAGCAGCGCCGCGGTGGCCTGGTCCCACGGGTACCCGGACGGGGATCGCCTACCGGTCCCTCTCCTGGTGGCGACCGCCTTGGCAATCGCCCGCGTGGTGCGGATCCCGCTGTCGGTCGACATCGAGGGCGGGTACTCGAGCGATCCAGCGGCCGTGGGAGAGGTCGTCGCCCAGGTGGTCGACGCGGGCACGGTGGGCATCAACCTCGAGGACGGGACGGCGCCACCGGACCTCCTGTGCGCCAAGATCGAGGCGGCCAAGCGCAGCGCCGCCCGGCTCGGGATAGACCTGTTCGTCAATGCGCGGTCAGACGTCTACCTACGCGGGCTGGTGGCGGCCGACCGCAGGGTCTCGGAGACGCTGGCTCGCGCCGAGCGGTACCGGGCGGCCGGTGCCGACGGCCTCTTCGTCCCGGGGGTGAGCGATGCTACCGAGATCCGCGCCATCGCCACCGGCCAGCAACTCCCCCTCAACGTGCTGGCCTGGGGGGGGCTGCCGGCCGGCCCTGAGCTCGCCAGCCTCGGCGTTCGGCGGCTCAGCGCTGGGTCCTCCATCTGCCAGGTGGTATACGGCCAGATTGCCTCGCTCGCCACCAACTTCCTGGCGACCGGGACCTCCGCGCCGCTGATGGAGCGCTCGCTCGGCTACGCCGACCTGAATGCGCTCTTCGCGCCGCGCTAACGCGACATCTCCGGTCGCTGCGCCAGAGCCATTCGGCGAAGGGCGAAGCCCCCGAGCGTGCCATGCCTGGCACAGTCCAGCGGGCGTTGTGCCATGCCGAAGCCTCACCGGTGCGAGTCCTCGGGGCGACTCGCTTTCGCAGACGCCTTTAACGATGACGCTCAGAATAATTCGAGCTGCACGAATGCCATCACGTATTGGGGTCGTTTGGAAAATTTTAGTAGGTCTTCTCACGGCGTGCGCTCTCTCGGCGCCCGCAAAAGCCGACCTGGCCTCGTTCATGGGCTCTGGGTCTGGGAAAGCCCAAAGTTCCGGAGACCACTAGGCGATCCGGGAGGCGTTGCTGGAGTTCTGCAACGCTGGAGTTCTGCAACTTCGAGGGCATCAACGAAGTCTATCTATTGTCTCCGCAGCAACTTCGCGTCTGCCGAGAGCCACCTCGGCATCGCGCTCGGACAGTCGCGTAGAAACACTACTCATCGCGACCACTGCCCTTCGGCGCCGAAGAAGGGCGAGAGTCGTCCGTGACGTCCGTGTGCGCCGCCAGCCTATGGACGCCATGAACGCTCCTGGATGCAAAGTAACGGACCCGCCGAACGCGGAACTGCAGCTCCTTGCCTTGCCGCGGAGCCCTCCTCTGCATCTGGGGAGCTGCTTGAAGGGTGAGAGTTCGCACTGCGCCACTCTACGGCTGATGCGACTGGGGCGAGATTGGTGTGTACGAGCGAGCGGGCAAATCCGCATGCGGCGAGAGGACTTCGACGCCCGCTTTGCTCACCCCAGGCGCGCAAATTTCGTCTCTGGGCGGTGGCACGAGCGAACTCTCACCCTTCAAGCAGCTCCCCAGATGCAGAGGAGGGCTCCGCGGCAAGGCAA
>JBKQJQ010000023.1:0-5223 GCA_052147875.1 Solirubrobacteraceae bacterium
CACGAGACGGTCGGCCCAACGATGACCGCCTCCGGCCTCTGGCAAGAGAGCCGCTGAGTCCGCGGCACGTGGCCGCTCGGCTTCGCGGGCGACTCGCCGTCGGGGCTGAGCTCGATGTCTGCCACATTCGGCGGCCAATCGCTGCCCGGCAGCAGCTCATCTCAGCAACCATGGATGTGGCACCAGTGCGACGCGCCGCCGGCCAACGACTCGGTGGTGACCGAGGGCTACGGGCAGGGTCCGAGGACCTTGCAGCTCGGTGCAACGGACGCCGCGGGCAACAGCGTTAGCTACAGCAGGACTGTCTACGTCGACAACCAGCAACCGACGATCTCGCTGTCCGGCCCGAGCCAGGCGCCCGCAACCGCGGGCACCCAGTACGTGACCGCCACCGCCGGCGCGGGGCCGTCGGGCGTGGACGGGATCTCGTGCACGATCGACGGCCGGGCGGCTCAGTGGTACCCGGGCACTCATGCCGAGGTGCCGGTCAGCGGCGTCGGCACTCACACGGTGCGCTGCTACTCGGCAAACAACGCCGTCGCGAGTAACGGCGATCACGGCGTGTCGAGCGCGGCCTCCTTTCAGATGCAAATCGGCGTGCCGACCGTTAGTGCGATCGCGTTCTTCAGGATCGCCGATCAGCTGCGCTGTCATCCCGCGACCGAGCGGGTGATCGTGCGCGCTCACTGGGTCACCGTGCACGGCCGGCGCGTCCGGCGCCGAGCGCGGGCGAAGACCAAGCACGTGACCAAGTGCCAACCCCGCACGGCGCTGCGCCGGCGCACTGTAAAGGTCAGGGTGCGACGGCACGGGCGCATCGCGTGGGTCAAGCGGGTCAAGCGCGTCCGTGTCGTGCTGCTCCCCCACGTGGTTGGTCAGACGACGCGCCTCGTCGGACACGGCAAGTCCACCACTGTCAGCGGCTGGCTTGGCACCTATAACGGCGTCGCGCTCGGCGGCCAGACCGTCGAGGTCCTGACCGCGCCCGACGACGGACAGAACACGTTCACGCCGACCGTGACTGCGACGACCGCCTCGAGCGGCGGTTGGACAGCGAAGCTCCCGGCCGGGCCCTCGCGCCTGGTTGAAGCCGAATACGCCGGCGGCGCAGACGCCCAGGCATCGATCTCGAGCGCGGTGACTGAGATCGTCCCGGCCAAGGTCAAGTTGCTCAAGATCTACCCGCGCAAAGTGGCGTGGGGCCAGGCGATCCACATCGTCGGGCAGCTCGCAGGCGGCTACCTACCCGTCGGTGGCGCGCTCGTCCGGCTGCGGATCGGGCTTGGCTCCGCGTACACGACGTACGGCGTGCACGAGCACGTCGGTGGCGACGGCCGGTTCACGACGACCTACACGTTCGGCGTTGGCGAGGCGTCCGTGCTGCGGTCCTACTGGTTCCAGATCGCTTCGCTGCCGATGGGCGACTACCCGTACGCGCCGGCAAACAGCCGCAAGCTCTCGGTTCTCGTCGGGGGCCACCCTGCCACTCAGCGGCGTCGGAATCGCTCGAGATGAGTGGGAGTTGGTCGATCGGTCGCTCTGCCGGTACCCTGATGGGTAGTGGTTGGGGACATTCTGCAGCCCACACATCTGTTGCTGGTTCTGGTCGTCGCCCTGCTCGTGCTCGGACCGAAGCGGCTGCCCGAGGTCGCGCGCCATCTCGGCACCGGCATTCGCGACTTCCGGGACGCGATCAGCGGAGAGCAAGTTGATCGGACGACAGACCCCACCCGCCAGGTCACGCCTGACAGCCCGCCTGCCGAGGCGGTGCAGACCCAGGCGGTCGTCGCCGAGCCAGAGCCGGTCGCCGCGAGGCCGGAGCCGACGGTCACAGAAGTTATCCCTGAGCCCGAGACCAGCCAGACGGACGCAGTGGTGGCCGCGCCCGCCCACGAGCCGGAGCCAAGCCCCGCGCAGGTCCTCGCGGAGCCGGAGCCCGAGCCAAGCCCCGCCCAGGTCGTCGCAGAGCCCGAGCCCGAGCCAAGCCCCGCCCAGGTCCTCGCGGAGCCCGAGCCCGAGCCAAGCCCCGCCCAGGTCCTCGCAGAGCCCGAGCCCGAGCCAAGCCCCGCCCAGGTCCTCGCAGAGCCCGAGCCCGAGCCGGAAGCAAATCAAACGGACCCCAGGCCAGACCACACCGAGCAGGCCGCGACCGCACCCCTGGCCGCGCCCGAACACCCGCCTGAACCCGCGGCCGACGAAGCCGACGCGGCCACCACCGAACTCTCATCACAGCGCCCGACCTGAGTCGCGCTCCCACCTAGGCTCACCGCCGCCAATGGCCGAGCCCGAGACCGTTGCGTTGGTCGCGCTCCTCAGAATCGGGCGGCGACCCTGGCCGATCTATGCAGAGCTGCTCCAGGGCGGCGACAGCGCACATGACGTACTCGAGCACGAGCTCAGCGAGAACGAGCACGGGCAGAGGACGCTCAGCGCCGCCAACGACACTCGGCGACTTCTCGACGACGCCACCGCCGACATCGCCGCCTGGAAGGCAGTCGGGATCCGGCTCCTGACCGTCCTCGACGGCGATTACCCGGCCAACCTAAGCGCGGTTCACGACCGGCCGCCGCTGCTGTTCGTGGCCGGATCGATCAAGCCCGATGACAACCGCTCGCTGGCGGTGATCGGCAGCCGCACCCCCTCAGCAGCCGGCATCGAGCGCGCGCAAACCGTCGCCGGCCACCTCGCCGACGACGGCTATACGGTGATCTCTGGACTTGCGGCGGGGATCGACACCGCCGCCCACACAGCGGCACTCGCCCACAATGCACGGACGATCGCCGTGGTCGGGACCGGCCTGAAACACAGCTACCCGCCCGAGAATGCAGCCCTCCAGGAGACGATCGTCGCCCGCAGCGCCGTCGTCTCCCAGTTCTGGCCTGACACAGGTCCCAGCCGCACGAGCTTCCCGATGCGCAATGCCGTCATGTCTGGCCTCGCGCTCGGGACGGTCGTGGTCGAGGCGTCACACACGAGCGGCGCTCGCGTCCAGGCGCGGCTCGCGCTGGCCCACGGGCGGCCCGTGTTCATCGCCAGGCAGCTCCTTGACCAGGACTGGGCGCGCGCGCTCGCGGCTCGTCCCGGGACCACAGTCTTCGGTGCCCCGGACGAGATCACGTCCGTCGTTGAGCGCCTGACACTGCCGGGGGCGCTCGAGGCCTGAGGTTCCAATGCCCAGCGTGAATGAGCTCTCCTCCCTGTACGGGAACTTCATGCTCGGGCCGCAGCCCGGACCCGCTGTGTGCGAGGTCTGCTTTGACCTCACCGATGGACACAGCCGTTGCTACGGCTGCGCCAATACGCAGCAGTGGCTGGATGCTGTCGTGCCGATCTCGTACAGCATCGGCCACGAGCAACTCCACCACGCACTCGCCTGCTACAAGCGCCAGCCCGCCGAGATCGCACACCGGTTCGAGTTCGAGCTTGCGGCGGTTCTCTGGCGTTACCTCCGTGCCCACGAACCATGTGTCGCCAGGGCCGCAGAAACGGACGGGTTCGAGATCGTCACCACCGTTCCATCGAGCTCTGAGGCGCGCGACGAGATCCATCCGCTGCAGCGGATCGTCGGCGAGTTGGTGGGTTCGACGCGCGAACGCTACGAGCGCCTGCTGCGGCGTTCAAGCGCACCGGCGCCGCCGCGCACGCTCAGCCTCGAGAAGTTCAAGACGGCGCGCAACCTGCACCACCAGTCTGTCCTGTTGATCGACGACACGTGGACCACGGGGGCCAACGCACAGAGCGCTGCCGCAGCCCTGAAGCTGGCGGGCGCGGGGACGGTCGCCGCGGTCGTCATCGGTCGTCATCTGAACCGCTACCACGGCGACAACGATCGTCGCCTGAGAGCGCTACCGCGCCCGTTTGACTGGAATCGCTGCACGGTCCACCCAGCAGCTGACACCCATGCCGACGACGGCGTTCCAATCCGCACAGGCAAACGTGTCGTTTGAGTTACGAACGGCACTGGAGACCGAGGGGTAGATGCGCGTCGCTGCCGGCGACCGTCGGCGTGTGCGGCGCTAGCTCGCCCACCAGGCGCCAAGCACCCGCCGCCAGTTGTCCCACGCAATGGCCTGGAGCTCCTGCTGGCTGAAGCCGGCTTCGGAGAGCGCCTCTAGCACCCGTGGGACGCCGGCCACGTCCCCGACCGCGGCGGGAATCGTCGCCCCGTCGAAGTCGGAGCCGAGCGCCACGTGCTCGACCCCGATCCGCTCGGCGACGTAGGCCGCGTGGCGGGCGATCAGTTCGATCGGCGTGTCGGGGTCGTCGGCAAAGTCGGGGCGCAGGAACGGGCACGCGAAAACGATCCCGACCAGACCGCCTGAGGCGCCGATCGCGTCGAGCTGGCGATCGGTCAGGTTTCGCGAGCTCTCGCACAGCGCGTGCGCTGCCGAGTGCGAGGCCACCAGCGGGCCGGCCTGGATCCGCTCGACGTCCCAGAAGCCTGCCTCGTTGAGGTGGCTTAGGTCGACGAGGATCCCCAGCTCGCCGCACCGCTTGACGAGGCTTTCGCCGGCCGGGGTTAGACCAGGGCCGGTGTCGGGTGACGACGGCCAGATGAACGGCACCCCGTGGGCGAACTGATTCGGCCGGCTCCAGACTGGACCCAGCGATCTCAGACCGGCCGCGTACCAGTGCTCGAGTGCTTCGAGCTCAGGGTCGATCGCCTCGGCACCCTCGAGATGCAGGACGGCGGCAGGCGGCCCGCCGTCGTCGTGGGCCGCATCGAGGTCGGCCGGCGAGCGCGCGATGCGGACGTGCCCGTCGCGCTCGAGGGCTGCCAGGCGACCGGCTGCAGCGGTCGCGAACGCCGCCGCGTCGGGGTGCGACACGGGCGCCGACAACTCGGCCTCGAACACGCCGTCGTCGCGCTCGAGCGGCTTGAAGTGATCGTCGCCGGGCGTCGGAGTGAAGACCGCGAAGACCGCGCCGCGAACTCCGCCCTCGAGCATGCGCGGAACGTCGAGGTGGCCCTCGCCGCCGGTCGCGAGCTCGCCGTGGCTGTCCTTGGTCAGCGCGTCGTTGTGTCCGTCGAATACGGCCAGCACAATCTCGAACCTACCGTAAAACCGAAGCTACACCTGTGTAGGTCGCGTGGTAGCCTCGAGCCGCAACGATGACGCATCGAAGATCGGACGCATCCACTTCGCAGCGTCGACGGTACGCCCCGCGAATGCCGCCCGAGGCGCGCCGCGAACAACTGCTCGATGCGGCGCTGAGCGTGAT
>JBKQJQ010000024.1:0-2647 GCA_052147875.1 Solirubrobacteraceae bacterium
GCTTTGGTTTCGCGTTCCAGGAAGGCGCCGAGCTCGGCGATCGTGCTCATCAAGGGCGCCGGGAATACGACGGTGGAGTTCTTATCGACAGCGACCTCGACCAGGGTCTGGAGGTTGCGCAACTGCAACGCCAGTGGGTGGGCCATCATCACGTCGGATGCGTGGGCAAGCTCACCGGCTGCGAGCGCCTCGCCCTCGGCAGCGATGATCTTGGCGCGCTTCTCGCGCTCGGCTTCGGCCTGGCGCGCCATCGCGCGCTGCATGCTCTCGGGCAGCTGGATGTCGCGGAGCTCCACGACGGTGACCTTGATCCCCCACTCCTCGGTCTGTACATCGAGGATCTCGCGGATGTTCTGGTTGATCGTGTCGGTCTCAGACAGCGTCTCATCAAGCGTGTGACGTCCCACTACCGCACGAAGCGTGGTCTGGGCGATCTGGTTGATCGCCGATTCGACGTTCTCGATCGCGACCACCGAGCGGATTGGATCCTCGACCCGGTAGTAGGCCACCGCGGAGACATCGATGCTGACGTTGTCCTTGGTGATGATCCCTTGGGACTGGATCGGCATCGTGATGATCCTCAGCGACACGCGATGGACGCGGTCGATGAACGGCACGATGAAGATCAAACCTGGGCCACGCGCCTTGTCCTTGACCTTCCCGAGCTCGAACAGCACTACGCGCTCGTACTGCTTGATGATGCGTAGCGACATTACGATGCCGATCAGCGCCACGATGACGAGCACGACGATCACGTAGGTAGCGATCATGGTCTTGCCTTTCTGACGGCGGCAGGTAGCCGACGATCGAGTGCGTCGGGCGCGTCAGCTGACCAGCCGACACCGCGATGCCGGCCGAACCGATTGAGCGCTCGCATACGATGCACGGACTGGCTCCTAACGCGTTTGTTGTCGTGTTGACCATCGAGATCGACACGTTCACGTCGGCCGAGGGCTGGAGCCGAAAGACGTTGCCCGCCGAGGGTTGAGGCGAGCTGCACCGATGCTACTCCCTCGCGGAGCCCGTCGGGCGGGCGTGTTAGGTCCAGCAGGATTTAGAACAGGCTCGTGGAGCCGCGCACCGACAGCACCCATCTGGGCATCCTGATCGCCGACGAGCACAACGACCGGCTAGCGTTGATCGCCCCGATCGTCGTCGCTCTGCGTTTGAGATGCGCCCTCGCGGACCGTGGCCAGGCGCGGCGCACTCTTGGCCTGGGGTTCGGGCCACCTCGATCGCGTGCTCGTGGACATCTGCTCGATTGGACGTGCCGAGCCTCTCATGCTCAGCTGCCCGCGGGTTGATGGCCGGCCCAGTCGTTCAACTCCCGCTCGATGTCCTGGTCTCGCTCTCGAACCTCGCGCTCGGCTTCAGCCGCTGCTGCGTCTAAGCGTTGGCGCTCCTCTGCAGCGGTCTGATTTGCCTGCGGGATAGCCGCCTCGATCATGTCGAGGTAGTTGGGCAGGAAGCTAGCGCTGCCGACGAAACGGAACTTGATCTCCGCGGGATTGATAGTCAGCGACTTTTCGAAGAACTCGGCCCCGGGGACGTCAGGCTGCCGCCCCACCTCCTCGGCGAGGTGGACGTGGAATGCGCGCTGCCAGATCCCGTCTACCTCACCCTCGATCGGGATTCCGAATCGCGTCCGGTCCTCAAGGCGCCTTGGGGGGCCGGTTCGTCGTACGTCTGTCATGTCGATCTCCTCGGCTTGATAGGGGCAACGCTGAAACTCCCGCCGTAAGCTAAGCGATGCGATCCATCGTCCTCGTCCACGAACGTTCATCACGACGTCGTCCCGCGCTCGTTGTCGAGCTCGCCAGTACATTCGATGGCGCCCGAGACCCGACGCTCGCAGCTCGTGTCGGCACTCAGGGCAGGCAAAGGTCTGTCTCGGATCGCGCTGGTCTGAGGCGTGATCGGCTGGGCCGGCGCGATAAGCGCAGCGCCGGCCATTTCGTCACCGCCTCGGTGCTGGCGCCATCGCACTCACGCTGCCGCCCTCGTCTAACCAACGCTCGGCGTCGGAGTCGTCGCTCTTGGCATCGCGGCGCGCAATCAGATCAACCGGGCCCGCGCCGACGGCGTCGCGCTCAAACCGCGCCGACGCGGCCGCTTTGCTGACACGCTGCGCGGCTTGCTCAGCGTCATCATAGGAAGCAAAGCTCACCGACTGCGCGAGCGGCGCACCGTCGTGGGCGAGGATCCTCCAGTGGTAGTCGCCACCGTTGTCCTCGAAGATGAGGAATTTGATCGACGCGAGCTCGGGCATGTCTGAGCCGCGACGCGGGAGCTGTCTCGCGGCGCGGGGTTTCTGTGTTGCGGTGGCCATGGCCATCCGCCTCTCTGCCCTTCTGGCTGAATTCGTCGCCCGGGAAGCGAGAAGAGCTGGGGGCTCACTGAGCGCAACAACAAGCTTACCATATTTCCGACCTGGGCGCTCGGAATTCCTGTTCGCGCTATGCTCGACGGACTCGTCGTCCGTTGGTTCTCTGCCGACTCTTCCCTGCGCGCGGCGCCCTGTCGCCAGAGAGGCTGAGAGGGGCTGGCTATGTCCGCCACCAACAGAGAGACAGCAGCAATCGGCGGCTTGACAGCCGCGATCTCGAATTCAATGGTCGGGTTGCTGCACCGCTACACAGGCCGCGGA
>JBKQJQ010000025.1:0-3767 GCA_052147875.1 Solirubrobacteraceae bacterium
TCGCCGGGGAGCCCGCCGCGCTCGATCGCGCCTACGAACCGTTGATCGTCGGCGATCAACACCGTGCGGATGTTGGGTCGCTCGAACGCCAGCCGCACGTCGCTGACGAGCGCATCCGCCGGCACCGTCTTCGGGCTGCGGATCATCACGTCGCCGACGGTCTTGCGCGCAGCCTCCTCGAGCGAGATCGTACCCTTGTCAGCGTCGGCCATGGCTAAATGCTACGGCTCCGCGCGCCACTCGCGGGCGAGTACAGATCGTTTGCGTCGGATTCCTCGAGCAGCCGCAGCCGCGCCGAGTCGCTGAGCTCGAGTTCGAGCATCAACCAAGTGTGGCGACCGCACGCGGCAGCTTGACGACTCAGCTCACGAACTCGACTGCGCTGGCCCTAGAGACCGTCCAGCCCCGCAGTCATCGCTGCGGTCAGTGGAAGTTGCACGCGGTGGCAGCGTGCTGGTAGGCCGGCGACTGCGCGTCGATCGTGTTCGGAACCGCGAGGATCACCCCACTGCGGTCGATCAGCTCGCTGTAGCCCGCCGGGCTCGACGGGGGAGTCAGCGTCGGATCCGGGAAGCCGGTCACACCGTGGTCTCGCATGCACTGCGAGATGCGCAGCATCGCCTCCTTGTCCTGCTCGCTCGGCTTGTGATTGGCCGGACCGCCGCCGGGGAGCAGCTTCGAGCAGCTCGCCTGCGCCGACTTGAACGACGGCGAGAAGGGATTGATGCCCGAGGCCGAGTTGAGGTGGAATCCGGTGCCGCCCGAACTCGGGTCCGGGAAGTCCGGAACGCCGTGCGAGCGCATGCAGGCCGAGAACGCGAGGAACTGCGAGTGGTGGCTTGACGGCGCACTCGGCTTGCCGGAGGACCCGCACGCCGCGATCAGCAGCGCGCATCCCGCGGCCGCGATGATGACCGGTGTTCTGATGCGCACCATTGACCGCTTCGATTTCTACGGGGCCGCGCATAACACGGCTGTAACGCCGTTATGCCGTCGTTACGCCGGCGCACGGGTGGCGATGCGAGACTCGGAGCCATGAACCGCGCGGCGCTTGGTCTGGTCGTGGCGATCGCAGTCCTGGTAGGGGCAGGACCGGCTAGCGCCAGTCAGTCGACGACCCGCTATGTGGAAGTCGCGGTCGCGACCGTTTGGGCGAGTCCATCGGCGCCTCGCGCGATTGACCGCCCGGCGCTGGAGAACCCGGTCAACCTGCCCGCCTGGAGCCGCTCGCTGAACACCGCCGCCAGGCTCGGGCTGGTGGGCCGGATCGAGACCCAGGCGCTGTTCGGCGAGCCGGTGCAGGTGCTCCAGACGCGCCATGCATGGACCCTGATCGCAGTTCCCGACCAACCGAGCCCCAAGGATCGGCTCGGATATCCAGGTTGGGTCCCAACCCGGCAGCTGGCCTCAAGCGCGAGCTTCGGCACGCTTCTGAGCGCCGAGACCGCAACCGTCAGCGCGCCGACCGCGTGGCTGCGCGGCGCGGGGCGGCCACTGCAGCTCAGCTACGCCACCCGCCTGCCGGTCGTCGGCGTGTCCGGCACCCGGGTCAGCGTCGAGACGCCGGCCGGAGCGGCCGCATCGCTGCCGCGTTCGGCAGTAGAGCTGTTGGGACCGGGCTCCGTGATCCGACCGCCGTCGGGCGCCGAGCTAGTGGCGACGGCCCGCCGGTTCCTCGGCGTGCGCTACCTGTGGGGCGGGACGTCGGCGTTTGGATTTGACTGCTCAGGGCTGGTGAACCTCATCTACCGGGCGCACGGGATCGTGATCCCGCGCGACGCCGCCGCCCAGGCCCGCGTGGGCAACCCCGTGTCGGCGCGGGCGCTCGCGCCCGGTGACCTGGTCTTCTTCGCCACCGATCCACCGTCACGAGCGATCACGCATGTCGCGATGTACATCGGCGGTGGCCTGATGATCGATTCGCCCGATTCGGCCGGGGTCGTGCATGTGCTCGCGCTGTCCGCGCTGGCGGGCGAGTACGTCACCGCGCGCCGCTACATCGCCGGCTGAACCCCGATGCTCGTGGCGTCACGCCCGGGGGGCGGGGCTGCTGCTGACGTCGCAGAGCCCGTCCGAGCCGATGTTGAGACCGATGTTGTTGATGTTGTAGAGGTGCTCGCTCGAGACCAGCCAGACGATGTCGCAGATCTCGCGCTCGGAGTAGTGACGCGACAGCTCGGCGAACGTCTGCTGGCTGACCTGCTTGCTCTCAGTCAGCTCGGTCGTGAACTCGAGCGCGGCGCGCTCCTTGTCGTCAAACAGCGGGCTGGTCCGGTACTCGACGAGCGCGTCGAGCTTGGCCACGCTGTGCGGCGCCTTGTGAAGCGCGTACCAGCGCTGCCCATCCATGCACCAGAGGCACATGTTGAGTCCCGCGACCCGTTCGCGGATCAGCATCGCGGTGTCCGGCGACAGCTCGAGCTTCTTGTCGAGCCGCGAGACCTTGCCGAAGAAGCTGCCGAACGCCAACGGCATCCGCGCGCAGAAGACGCTGAACGGGCGCGGGACCTTGCCCCACTGCCGGCGTGCGTAGATGTACATGATCTTCATCGCGACGCCGTTTGGCCTCTCGACCGGAGCCAGGAACGACTCCTCGTCGATCGAGCTGCCGGCTTGCTGCGTGACAGGCGTGTCAGCCATGATCCGAGCTCCTCGGTTGGTGTGGCGTTCGTGGATATGACCCGCCAGGAACGAGATGTGTGACCGCCGGCGTTGGCCTATGCTCTGCAGCGGGCGATGAAGCTCGCCTGCGACCGCGTCCGCTGTGACGCTGATGGCTTCTACCGATCGATGCCAGGAGGAGAGCATGCGATGGAAGCTGATACGCGCCGGTGATCGTGACCGCAGAGCCCAGCGGGGCGGACCCACCGATCGCTTCCGCGCCGTGCTCAGCTCGCGCTCGCGCAGTCAGCTGATCGCCTCGCTCGACGATCCGAGCCCGCGCGTTGCGAGCGCCGCGGCACGGCGTCTGGCCGGGTCCGACCGGCCTCAGCGCCGGCGGGCGACGGTCTACGCGCTTGCGCGCCTGACCGCACGCGAAACCGGTGTGCAGGTCCAGGCGCTCGTCGATGACCCCGACGCGGACGTGCGGCTCGCGGTCGTGCACACGGCCGATGCGTTGCTGCGTGATCCGGACGCGGCGATGAACTACCTCACGACCGATGGTGACCCAGAAATCAGACACGCCGCGGAGCTGTGGCTGTTATGGCGCCGTGAAGCCGCGGACCAACCAGGCGGTCACCTCGCATAAACGGCGTAGGCGACCAGCACCACGTACACGTACAACAGGTACACGTTCATGTTAGAGTGCAATTCAGGCGATGAGGCTCGCCGACTCGCGGTGTGTCCGCTGATGGCCTCTGTTCGAATCCACTTGTCGTTGAAGGGAGTTCGGAATGGAGGCCAGTCCTCTGCTGTCAGACTACGGCCTGACGGCTGAACTAGGTGTAGTGGCAGCGTTTCCCGAAGGGCGCGTTGTCGCACTCAATGGTGACTTCGCGACTGGGTCCAGGCGTCGGACCGGCACCCCGTTGGTGCGTGGCCGGTTTGCAACTGGCGTGGCTGCGAGGTGGGTATCTGGCCAGGTGGGAACATTCGCCACTGGCATGTCATCAGTCAGTGGACGCGTACCTGTGTGTGGCGATTTCGCGACGGGGACAGAGACTCGGGTCACTGGTCCACTAGATCGACAACGTAAGGACGTCCGTGGGTGAAGGAACGACCCATTACTGTTGGCGCTGCTACGCCACCAACAACGAGCCCGCCGG
>JBKQJQ010000026.1:0-9784 GCA_052147875.1 Solirubrobacteraceae bacterium
CTGTTCGAGCCGTTCCAGAGACTCAACCCACGGCGCGCCGACGCCAACGGCCACCATGGGCTCGGACTCTCGATCGTGCAGGCGGTCGCCACCGCGCACGGAGGAGCGGTGACGGCTGAGCCGCGACGGAGCGGTGGGCTGATCGTGCGGGTGGAGTTGACGCGTGCCGGACAGCCGGCCGACCGGGCCAACGCGCTCGGCGACCCAGGCGACGCCTGATACCTGCGAACCTGGATCCAGGATGGCGATCACGTACGTCTTCGCCGGCATTCCGGTGGCCGATCTCACGCCCGCGCTCGACTGGTACCAGCGGTTGCTCGGGCGGGCGCCGGACCGGTTTCCGACCGCCGACGAAGCCGTCTGGCAGCTGACCGAGACCGCGCTGATCTACGTCGTCGCTGACCGCGAGCGGGCTGGCAGCGCGCTCGTGACGCTGTTCGTCGATGACTTCGACGACCGGCTGGCCGCGCTCCGCACTCGCGACATCGAGCTCGGGAAGCTCGACATGGTCAACGGAAATATACGGCGGGCGATCATCACCGATCCGGATGGCAACCGGATCTCGCTCGCTGCGCTGCCGCCGGGCGATCGGGAGCCCTAGCGGCCACGACCGCCAGGCTGCCGCCTCAAGCCGGTGCCATGGCGCCGAGCCGCTCACGGGCACCGATGCGATCGACGCCGAGCGAGTCGAGCAGCGCCGCAACCGGGTCTGGCCGCTCGAGGGCGAGCAGCTCAAGCAGCAGCTGGCGGGCCTCGACGACACGGCCGCGCCGCAGGTCTCTGCTCGACACCTCCATCGCGGTCTTCGCGACCGGCGTGAGCAGCATCCGCTGTCGCATCACCTCTCGGAGCGTTGGCCGCGGCGCGGGACCGTCGGGCGCGTCGATGGGAGCAGGCGCGCCGTCGAGCGGGGTGCCGATGATCGCGCCGAGCGCCTCGCGGTCCATCGACTCGAGCGTCGCGCGGGCTGACTGAAGATCGGTCTGGAGCGCCTGCGCCAGCGGCGGCTCTCGCAGCAGGCCGAGCAAAAGGTGTTCGGTATCAACCTTGCGGTCGCCGTGCCGCCGTGCTTCGTTGGCGGCGTAGATGAAGGTGACCCAGGGGTGATAATCCCCGCGGGTCCATCGCGGCTTGCTCATCGCATCACCTTTCGGTACTTGGCATGCACGGATTGGCGCGTGATCCCGAGCACGTCCCCGATCTGCTGCCAGGACCAGCCCCGCCGGCGGGCGGTCGCCACGTGTTGCGCCTCGATCCGCTCGGCGAGCCGGCGCAAGGCGAGCGACGCGCGCAGCCCCAGCGCCGGGTCGTCTGACGCGATCGCGCGTTCGAGCTCATCGACCTCCATCTCCTGTCAGTTTAGACTGACACAGGGCTGTTTGTCAATCTAAACTGACAGCCTCTGGCGTGGCTCGAAATCAGGCCTGATCACCCGCGATCCATCGGCGAACGACATCTGCTGCCACAAGTGCGATCATTCGCGGCGAAAGACCGTGGCACGGTTCAAAGTTTCGCCACGCTGTCGCGCGGCCGCGCCTGCACCGGGCGGGCGTTTGCTGCGCCGTTGAGTCCAAGGACGAGGATGAAGCCGTATCAAGACATCACCGACCCGACGGTGGCCAAGGCGCTCGCTCATCCTCTGCGGACCCGGATCCTTGCTGCGCTCGCTGACCGCACCGCGAGCCCCAGCGAACTGGCGGCCGAGCTCGATGTGCCGCTCGGCGTCGTGAGCTATCACGTCCGGCGCTTGACGGCGCTGGGGTTCCTCAAGTTGGTCAGGCGCGTGCCGCGCCGGGGTGCCGTCGAGCACTACTACACCGCAACCGTGCGCCCCCGAGTCAGCGACGAGGCATGGGGCGCGACGCCCGCGGTCGTGAAGCAGGCGCACCTCGACGCGGCGCTGACGCAGATCGGTTCTGACGTCTCGACTGCGGCGGCGGCCGGCGGGTTCGATGTCTCGGACGCGCGCGTTTCACGGCTCGGGGTCGTGGTGGACGAACAGGGCTGGCTCGAGCTCGCGCGGGAGCTTGATGACGCGGCAGAACGGATCGCCAAGATCGAGGCCGAGAGCCGCGCCCGGCTGGCGGCTGCCGATGCGGGGGAGCAGCGGTCGGCGGCCGTCGTGCAGATGCTGTTTGCGCCGCGCACAACGGAGCAGTAGGGCAACACCGGCGACGCATTCGTCAGGCGCAGCGCGAGTACTGTCCCCTGAGGTTGAGCTCGTTCGTTGTAGGAACGACCGCAAGCTCATAAGGAGGACTCATGCAGTACGCACTGCTGGTCTACAGCACACCTGACGCCCACGACCTTCCCCCCGACGAGATGGCGACCGTGCTGGCCGAATACGAGGCCCTGCGCGACGAGCCCGGATACGTCACCAGTGGACAGCTTCACCCGCCGACGACGGCCACGACCGTCCGCAGCAACGGCGGTGAGATGCTGGCGACCGACGGGCCGTTTGCAGACACCAAGGAGGTGTTCGGCGGCTTCTACCTGTTCGATGTGCCCGATGTGGACGCGGCGCAAGGGATCGCGCAGCGGGTCCCGGCCGTGCGGCTCGGGGGAGCGGTCGAGGTGCGCCAGCTTGTCGAGAGCCGCCCCTGATCGAACGGGTCTTCAGAGACGAGTGGGCCCGTGTGCTGGCCTCGCTGGTCGGCTTCCTTGGCGACTTCGATCTGTCCGAGGAAGCCGCCTAGGAGGCATTCGTGATCGCAGCCGAGCGGTGGCCGAAGGACGGAGAGCCGGCCAACCCGGCACGTGGCTGGTCACAACAGCTCGCAACCGCGCGATTTGAACGGATCCGCCGCGACCGGACGTTCGCGGCCAAGGCCCCGCTGCTCGTGGCCGAGCAGCAGACCCTCGCGGAGGTGGGCTGGGACCCGGCCCCCTCGTCGGCAACTCGTTAGTCCGCCGACAGCGGCGCTAATCGGGTAACAGCGGCACCCACGGCCCGGCGTCTCGACCGACGAGCGCGCCGCGCAGGACCGCGCTTGAGCCATACCGCTCCCGGAGCGTGTCGATCACCCGATCGAGCTCAGCTACGCGGTCGAAGGGCAGCGCCAGCTGGATCGCATGCTCGTCGCAGAGGTTGGTCAGCGCAACGCCGATCAGCGTCAGGCCGCGAAGGAAGATCATCGGCTGCGCCGACGTCAGCAACCCCCGGGCGACCCGCAGCAGCGCCGCCGTACGAGTGGTGGCCTGCGTCATCGTGTGCGAGCGGGTCGCGCGCGAGAAGTCGTCGAAGCGCAGCCGCAGCACGACGGTCCGGCACGCGCGGCGTGCCGCACGCAGCCGCCGGGCGACCCGATCGATCAGCGTCATCAGGGTCGCCTGCACCTCGGCAGGCGCCTTCACACGCTTCCCCAGCGCCCGCTGGGCACCGATTGATCCTCGTCGCTTCCGCGACCGCACCGGCCGCGGGTCGCGGTTGTTGGCAAGCGCGTGGACCTGACGTCCGGCAGCACGCCCGAGCAACTCCATCAGCGCCTGCTCGTCCGCCGCTGCGGCCTGGCGAACCGTCCTGATCCCGTGCTCGTGCAGCCGAGCTGAGGTCACGCGTCCGACTCCCCACAACCGCTCGACCGGCAGTGGATGCAGGAATCCGAGCTCGGCACCCGCGGGAATCACCAGCAGCCCGTCCGGCTTGGCCACGCCGCTCGCGACCTTGGCGAGGAACTTTGTGCAGGCCAGCCCGACCGTGATCGGGAGCCCGAGCTCGTCTCGCACCTCGGCGCGCAGCCGCTTCGCGATCTGGGTCGGCGTGCCGGAGATGTGCTCGAGCCCGCGCACGTCTAGGAACGCCTCGTCGATCGACAGCGCCTCGACCAGCGGCGAGGTTCGCTCGAAGATCGCAAACACGTCCTTGCTCGCCTCCGCGTAGGCGGTCATCCGCGGCGGGACCACAACGGCCTCCGGGCAAAGCCGGCGCGCGACGTGCCCGCCCATTGCGGTTCTGATCCCGCGCGCCTTTGCCTCGTAGCTCGCGGCCAGCACGACTCCGCCACCCACGATCACCGGCCGTCCGCGGAGCGCCGGATTGTCGCGCTGCTCGACCGACGCGTAGAACGAGTCGAGGTCTGCATGCAGGATCGTCGGCTTGCTGTGGTGCACGAACATATGTTCGTGTCCGGCTCGGACGGACTCCCTCTTGCGCGACAACGCTCGCACGGCTCGCCGGCGTCGTCCGGTTACCCTGAGCCACGTGCCGCGGGAGCCGAACAACGACTGAGAGCGAGGAGCGATGGCAGCGAACGAGCTGGTGACCGGGACGGACTTCGTCACGGTGCCGACGACGGACATCGAGCGCGCGGTCGAGTTCTATGGAACCACGCTCGGGCTGCGGCGGTCGGCCTACCGCCCCGACCGCAACTTCGCCGAGTTCGAGACCGGCAACCTGACGCTCAGCATCATCAATCCGCAGCGGATGGGGATGGAGCACCACGTCAGCCGCAATCCCGTCGCGCTTCACGTCGAGGACATGGACCAGGCGCGCGCCGAGCTCGAGCAGCGCGGCGTGACTTTCGTTGGCGAGACGTTTGACACCGGGGTCTGCCACATGTCGTTCTTCGCCGACCCCGACGGCAACGCGTTGATGCTCCACCACCGCTACGCGCCCCGTACGCCCGAGGGCTAGGGACAGCCGGCGCCCCGCTAGCGCAAGCACTAAGGAGCGCCGGCCACCGTCAACATCCGGGCGCCGCACTCGGCGCCGATCCGTGCCGCTTCTAGCACCGGCTCGCCGCCCGCGAGCCCGAACGTGAACCCGGCCGCGAACGAGTCCCCGCAGCCGTAATCGTCTTGCGGCTCACCCGGTGGCGCTGCCGCTGGCCAGCGTCCCTCCGACTCGCCCCACCAGCGACCGCCGGCGGCGCCCTCGGTTTCGACCATCAGCCGCGTACGCGCCTGCACCCGCTCGGCCCAGCTGTGCTCGTCGGTGTCGGAGCGGCTGAACACGAGCGCATCGATCATCACCTCGTCCTGCTCGAGCGCCTCACGTGCGCGCGGGGTACTGGTCAACACGCGCGCATGGCGCGCGTGCGTGACGGCCGCGGCATCGCCGGCGGTGAAATAGACACCATCCGCGCCATTCAGACGTCCCCAATCGAGCTGATCGCCGCCCAGCGGCTCGAGCCGGTCACCGATCGTCACGATCGTGCGCTCGCCGCCGGCCGCGACCAGCGCGATCACCCGCCGGGTTGGCTGTTCGCGCCATGCGGCGTGCACGCGGACGCCACGCTGCGACAGCTGCGCCGCCGCCGCCTCGCCGTTGGCATCGCGCCCGAGCGCGCAGAAGAAGTCGACATCGGCGCCCAGTTCCGCGAGCACGACCGCCGCCACCGCGCCGCCGCCCGCCGCTCGCTGGAACGAGTCGCGCGCGTGGGTGATCGCTCCTCGTTCGGGAAACCGGGGAACCCGCACGAACTCGACCCATTCGACGTGTCCCACGACCGCCACCCGCGTCACAGCCGGGAGGCTAACGGCACGCGTCCGTGGTGGCGAGTGCGGATTGGTTGTCTCAGATCAAACGGCACGCGCTCCGGGGGGAGCGAGCATTGGTTGTGTCAGATCGCGAGGCACGCGCCCACCGTGGCGAGCGCGTGCCGCATACGTCGGATCAGGCGGTCGACGAAGCCGTTGTTTGCTGACCGGCTGGCGGCGGACCGCCGCGGGGTGCCAGCAGGCTCGCGCATGAGCGAGCGGCGGTCTCGAACTTCTTGTTGGACTCGATGCTCCGCGGGAACACCGGGCCGGTGCCCGAGACGTTCGGCGTCGGCAGGTCGTAGCCGTGCTGGCGCACGCACTTGACGAACTTGTCGATCTCGACCTTCCGGTTCGCGAAGTTGAACCGGTGTGCAGAGAAGCTCGCGCCGCAGGCCTTGAACGCAGCCTGGAGCTTGGGGTTGTTACGGAAACGGGCACCAGAGCCGCCGCCGAAACCACCTCCGAAGAACCCGCCACCGGCGTAGCCGCCCGCGGGCGGAGTGCCACTGCCGCTGCTGCTGCTGCCCGAGTTGGGCCGCCGGAAGCCGCCGGGGTGAGACGGCAGCGTCACGCCGTGCTGTTTGAGGCAGGCGACGAGCTTCGATCGGCCTGCGGCGGCGCCGGCCCCTGCGCTCGCCGCAGCGCTCGACGAGCTCGAGCTGGCGCTGCCGCACGCCGCCAGCAGGCAGGCAGCGGCAACGCAGGCGACTAGCGTCGCGAGCTTCTGGTTGGTGTTCATTGCTTTCTCTGTTTCCTTTCTGTGTGCACCGCTCATCCGCCTAGCCGCCGGATGAGAACAGCGAGCCGACCGCCGAGCTTCCGCTGCCGGTCGAGCCGCTACTTGAACTGCTGCCACCGCCGGCGGCGCCAAGGCCGCCCGCGCCGGCTCCTGAATCGCTGACCGAAGCCGCCACCACTGTGCCGCCGGAGTTCTTGAGACCGCGGATCACGACGGTGTCGCCGGGATGCAACGACGAGCGCTTGACGCCTAGGCTCTTGGTGATCTTGGTCGCCGAGGACAGCTTGACCTTGGTCACGTTGCCGGTCGAGGCGGTGACGTAGAGCGTGTTGCCCTTGACGCCACTGATCGTTCCGAACGACGTGCCGCTGCCGCCTGCTGCGCCACCGGCAAAGCTGCCACCTCCGAACAGCGCCGCAAGACCCGACCCGCCGGCTCGTGTGCCGGCCGCGCCGGATCGCGCTCCGGTGGCTGCGGCTCCTCCGGTGCCGGTGGTGCCCGGGAGTGTGATCGTGCCCGAGTTGCTGACCTGGCCCTTCTCGATACGCACGCCCGCATAGAAACCAATGGCGCACGTGACGACTGCCACCAGCGCGGCGCTGCGCTTGTTGAAGAACTGGCGTCGCGGACGGCGGGGCAGCGACTGTTCGTCCTGCGGGGCGTCGTAGGGCTCCCAGCCCTCGTCGCGGCGGTCGTAAGTGGTCGCATCCATGGTCTTTGCACGGCTCCTGACTGGTGGTCGAGTGCGGCGGTTCATTCGAATCGCAATGCCTCAATCGGTCGTAGTGCGGCGGCTCGGCTGGCCGGGTAGGTACCGAAGAACAGACCCACGAGCAGCGCCGCGCCGAAGGCGAGGAAGATCGAGTAGGGCGCGATCACGGGGTGGACCCCGGCGATCGTGAATTGGCTCCCGACGATCCCGGCGACCACCCCTGCGATGCCGCCAAACAGCGACACGAGCACCGCCTCGACCAGGAACTGGGTCAGGATGTCGCTGCGCCGTGCGCCGACCGCCTTGCGGATTCCGATCTCGCGCGTGCGCTCTGTGACCGAGACGAGCATGATGTTCATGACGCCGATCCCGCCTACCAGTAGCGAGATCGCGGCGACCTCGCCGAGCAGGGTCGTGAACACGCTGCTGGTGCTGCTCGAGGCCTGAAGGATCGAGCCCTGATTGATGACGTTGAAGTTTGTGGTCGTCGAGCCGGCGCTGGGCGGGTCGAGCTGGTTGAGGATGTCCGTGACCTCGGTCTGGGCGGCATTCAGCTGATCGCGAGATTTGGCCTGCACCGTGATCGAGTTGATCGAGCCGTAGCCGGTCAGTGTGTCCTGGACCGCCGTCAGGGGCGCGAACGCGACGTCGTCCTCGTCGGTGGTTCCATTCGAGCCCTTCGAGTTGGTGACCCCGATCACCTCGAAGTTCGTGCCGTTCACCTGGACTGTGTCGCCGATCGGGCTCTGTCCCCCGAACAGCTCGTCGACCACGGTCGGTCCGACGACGAGCACGCGGGCATGCGTCCGCACCTGGGCGCTGGTGAACCACGAGCCGTCCGCCATCGAGTAGTCGTGGGCGCCCTCGTACGGCGGCGTCGTCCCGACGAACGTCGACGGCGAGTACGTCGTGTCGCCGTAGGTCATCGTCACCCCGCCCGCGTCGACGACCGGTGCGACGGCCTTCACGTCCGGCGCCGTGAACCGATTCTGCAACGCGCTCGCCTCCGTGAGTGTCAGCGAGTTGGAAACGACCGGGCCGCCGCGGAGGCCGCCGAGGGTGGGCGTCGACTCGACCAGCAGCACGTTTGATCCGAGCGCGTCGATCTGGTTCTGCACGGCGGTCGACGAGCCGGTGCCGACGGCGACCAGCACGATCACGGACCCGACGCCGATCATCAGCCCGAGGATCGTCAGGCCCGAGCGCAGTTTGTTCGCCGCGAGGCCCGCCAGTGCAACCCGAATCGTCTCGTTCATGAGGTCGGCTCGGCCAACGCCTTGAGCTGATCGGACACGACCTCGCCGTCGCTCAGACGGATGATCCGCTCGGCGTGCTCGGCGACCTCGGCTTCGTGGGTGATCAGGACGATCGTCCGCCCCTGGTCGCTGAGCCGCTCAAGGATCGCCAGCACCTCGCGCGTCGAACCTGTGTCCAGATTGCCGGTCGGCTCGTCGGCGAGGATCATCGCCGGGTTGGTGACCAGCGCGCGCGCGATTGCGACTCGTTGCTGCTGGCCGCCTGACAGCTCTGACGGGAGATGCTCGATGCGGTCGGCCAGGCCGACGTGGCCAAGCGCATTCAGCGCTCGCTGCCGGCGCTCGGCCCGACCCAGGCCGGCGTAGGCGAGCGGCAGCTCGACGTTCGCCAGCGCGCGTGTGCGGGGGATCAGGTTGAAGCTCTGGAAGACGAACCCGATCTCGCGGTTGCGCAGGTCGGACAGGTCGTCCTCGTCGGCGGTGCTGACATCGAGGCCATTGAGCCGGTAGACGCCCGATGTCGGCGCATCGAGGCATCCGAGGATGTGCATGAGCGTGCTCTTGCCACTGCCCGACGCGCCCATGATCGCCACGTACTCGCCCTGATCGACCTGGAGCGTGATGCCTCGCAGCGCGCGAACCGCGATCTCCCCGAGCGTGTACGTCTTGTACACGTCCTCGAGGTCGATGATCGGGGGCTGCATGATCAGCCGCCGCCGAAGCCGCCGCCGCCGAAGCCGCCGCCGCCGCCGAAGCCGCCGCCGCCGAACCGCGAGCGCAGGCTCGAGAGCGACCCGCTCGATGAGGACGCGGCCGATGAGCTCAGCGATGGGAGCGTGGTCGTCACCACTACCTGCTGGCCGGCGCGAAGCCCGCTCACAATCTGCGTCCGGGTGTCGCCTTTGAGTCCAACGACCACCGGCGTCGAGACGGTCTTGCCGCTCTTGAGCAACTCGACCGTGCTGAGCGAACCGCCGCCGGTGACGGCGCTGTTGGGAAGGTTTACCCCCTGCGCCTGCTGGGTGACGATCGCGGCCGAGGCACTCATCCCGGGCCTCACCTGCGAATTGCTCTGATCAAGCGTCAACGTCACGTCGTAGCTGACGACCCCGTCGCTGTCGGTGCCGAGCACCGAGATCTGGCTCACGTGCGCCGCCAGCTCGACGCCGGTCAGCGCATCGAGCGTGACCGTCGCCTGCTGACCGACCTTGACCTTGGCGATGTCGGACTCGCTCAAAGCCACGGTCATCGTCATTGCATCGGTGTTGACGATTTCCGCGAAGCCAGAGCCGCTCGACGACGACGACGATGAGCTAGAGCTCCCGAGGCTGCCGGCCGTGCTCGACGACCCACTGCCGGATGAGCCCGACCCCGAGGACCCGGACGAGCCAGAGCCGCTGGAGCTAGAGCTGGAACTCGAGTTCGAGCCGCCTGAGATCTCGTCCCCGGGGCTGGTGCTCTCGAGCGAGACAATTGTTCCGGTCGCGGGCGCGTACAGCCTGGTCTCGGCGAGCGCCGCCTGAGCGTTGCGCAGGTTCAGTTCGGCGCTGTCGACCTGCGCCTGGGCGGAGGCGATCGCCGCCGGCGAAGGCGTCG